>CAYSMR010000244.1:0-2720 GCA_964432195.1 uncultured Zetaproteobacteria bacterium
GACTCGCCGCGCACCCGCGCCATGGCACAGCAGGTGCGCGATATCGCCTGCACCGTCACCGCCTCGGAAGCCGATGCGCTGCTGCTCGAACACAACCTGATCAAGCAGCTCAAGCCGCGCTACAATGTGCTGTTGAAGGATTCAAAATCCTACCCCTATATCCTGCTCACCGATGAGACCTATCCGAAGCTGCTGCTCTATCGCGGCAAGCGCACGCGGGCCGGCGAATATTTCGGTCCGTTCCCGAATGCCGGCGCCGTGCATGCGACGCTGCATGCGATGCAGTCGATCTTTCGCATCCGCGACTGCGACGATGCCAGCTTCCACAACCGCTCCCGCCCGTGCATGCAGCACCAGATCGGTCGCTGCTCCGCGCCCTGCTGCGACATCGTATCGCAGCAGGCCTATGCGGCTCAGGTCGAGGAGGCGCGCCTGTTTCTGCGCGGGAAGAATCTGCATCTGCTGGAGCAGTGGGAGGCGCAGATGCAACAGGCTGCCGAGCGCATGGCCTTTGAACACGCTGCAATGCTGCGCGACCGGATCCGGGCGCTGCGCAGCGTGCTGGCCGGCTCGGAAAACCGGCATCTGCCGGAGAACGCCGATGCGATCGCGCTGCTGCGCGATACCGGCGGCGTGCTGGCCAGCATCGGCGTGCGCCGGACCGGCCGCGATCTGGGCTGCCAGAGTATCCGCATCGCTCAGGCCGGCGATGCCGACGATCTGGAGGTGCTGCAATCGCTGCTGATCGAGCGCTACGCCGAGGAGAGACCGCCGCAGGATATTCTCCTGCAGGCTGCCGAGTCCGATATTCAGGAGCTGTGCCGTTTGCTGCGACTGATGCATTCCGGGATCAGCGTCAATATCCGCACGCCCCGGCGCGGCGCGCGCCTGCAGTGGTTGCAGCAGGTCGCCTATTCGGGCGAGCAGATGCTTGCCAGCCGCAAGCACGGGGATCAGCAGGCCGCATTTGCGGCGCTGGCCGAACTGTTCGAACTCGATGCCACGCCCGAACGCATTGCCGCGGTTGATAACGCCCATCTGGGCGGCAAACTGATGGTCGCCGCAATCACCTATGCCGGCTGGCAGGGCGCGGAGAAGGAGCTCTATCGCCGCTACAAACTCGACGGTATCGCCGTTCAGCGCGCCGGCAACGGCATTGTCGAAGGCGACGATTACGGCGCCATGGCCGCCGTGCTGAGCCGCTTCTTCCGCGCCATCAGCGAGGAGACGCTGCCGCAACCGGATCTGATGCTGATCGACGGCGGCCGCGGCCAGCTCGGCGTGGCGATCGAGTGCGCCCGTACGGCCGGCCTGCGCGATCTGAAACTGGTCGGCGTGGCCAAGGGGGAGAGCCGCCGGCTCGGCGAGGAGGTGCTGTGGCCGGGCTGGTCCGGGGCGCGCGACGGCGTTATCGGCACGCCGCTCAAGCCCGGCCGCCACTCGCCGGCGCTGCTGCTGATCGCGAGCGTGCGCGACGAGGCGCACCGCTTTGCCGGCAGCTATATGAGAAAACGCAAAAAGCAGGGCATGTTCACATCCGCGCTCGATCGCATCGACGGCATCGGCCCGGCCAAACGCGCCGCCCTGCTCAAGCACTTCGGCGGCATCGAAGGCGTCAAAAAGGCCGGCCGCGACCAGCTCGCCCAGGTTCGCGGCATCTCCGAGGCGCTGGCCGAAAAGATCTTCTTGGCTCTGCACCGGTGAATCGCGATGCCGCAAGCTACCCGCTCTGCGGCGGCCCCAACCATTGCGCCGTTATCGACTGCGCCCGATTGCTGCTGCCTGCAGAGCCATCAAGCCAGGCCGGAATAACCGTACGCCCATCGGGTAGACAGTTGAGCCGTTATTTTCGATATTTCGCCCATGCAACTGACCCAATATACCGATTACTCCCTGCGGGTGCTGATCTATCTCGGCAGCAATCCGGATCGGCGCTGCACGATCAGCGAGATCTCCGAGGCCTTCTGCATCAACCGCAATCATCTGGTCAAGGTCGTGCATCAGCTCTCGTCGACCGGCTGGATCAAAACGATCCGGGGCAAATCCGGCGGCATGGAACTGGGCATGCCGCCCGCCAAGATCAATATGGCGGAGGTGGTCGCATTCACCGAACCGAGCTTGGATCTGCTCGAGTGCTTCGATGTCGAAACCAACACCTGCCCGATTCTGCCGGCCTGTGCGCTCAGGCATGCGCTCTACAAGGCGCAGAAGGCATTCATGGATGTGCTGGCCGCCTATTCGCTGGCCGACGTCGTGCAAAACAAAGCTGAAATCAATATGCTGCTGGGCATGCCGACGCGCTGACGCGCGCCTTACGCCAGCGCTGACCTATCCGGCGTTTGTGCGCGCCTGTTCGATCATCTTGCGCATCGCGGCCATGTGATCCACGGCCTCTTCCTGCGCCTCGTCACTGTCGAGCTCCCTGTCCACCCAGCGCATGACTGACTGGTCCGGCTCCTTCAGAAACGGTGACGGCGCAGTTTTCTCCTTCTGCCCGAAACGGCTGCGCACGCGCGCATAGCTGAGCGTCAGGTGATAGCGGGCACGCGTCATCGCCACATACATCAGCCGCCGCTCCTCCTCCATCCGGTCCTCTTCGAGCGCACTGGAATGCGGGAAGATGCCGTCCTCCATGCCGATTACATAGACATGGTCGAACTCCAGTCCCTTGGCCGCATGCACGGTCATCAGTCGCACCTGCGCGTCGGGATCATCATCGG
>CAYSMR010000245.1:0-2701 GCA_964432195.1 uncultured Zetaproteobacteria bacterium
AACGTCCAGCCCAGCCAACGCCGGACCCGGCTCGCCCATCCCCGCTTCTTCAGTCCCTGCCTCTTTTAGCCTGCACTATTCATAAATGCTGCCGCACCCTTGCTTGTTCCTTTGTCCGCAACGCATTCCTCGCCGGTCGTCCGTATGCACTGCTACGCACTTCCTCCTCGAAATCCGCTGCGAACAAAGGCCCGGCGCAATCATCACGGCGATTCATGAATAGTGCAGGTTAGAAGAATGCTGCCCGTCCGGCATACCTTGCCGAAGCGCCCAGTTCCTCCTCAATACGGAGTAACTGGTTATACTTGGCCAGGCGGTCCGAGCGCGAAGCTGATCCGCTCTTGATCTGACCTGCGCCCAGCGCCACCACCAGATCGGCAATCGTCGTATCTTCGGTTTCACCCGAACGGTGCGATACCAGACAGTGATAGCCGGCATTCATGGCCATCGAAACCGCATTGCGCGTCTCGGTCAGCGTGCCGATCTGGTTCACCTTGACCAGCAGCGCATTGGCCACGCCCCTTTCGATGCCTTCCTTCAGAATCGCCGGGTTGGTCACGAAAATATCATCCCCCACCAGTTCGATCCTGCCGCCCAGACGATCCGTCAACTGTTTCCAGCCATCCCAGTCATCCTCGGCCAGGCCATCCTCAATAAAAATAATCGGATACTGCTCAACCCAACTGCTCAGAAAATCAATCATACCTTCGGAATCCAGTTTCCTGCCTTCACCCTTCAGGTTGTAGAAGCCATCAGCATGGAATTCGGAAGCCGCCGGATCAAGCCCGATAAACACATCGTGACCGGCCTTTAGCCCGGCCCCCTCAATGCCTTCGAGAATCGCCTCCACGGCCGCTACATTGGACGGCAATGAAGGTGCGAAGCCGCCCTCATCACCTACAGCCGTATTGTATCCCTTGCCCTTGAGCACGGATTTCAACGCATGGAACACCTCCACACCCATCTCCAGCGCCCGGGCAAAACTTTCGGCCCCTGCCGGCACAATCATATATTCCTGAAAATCCACGTTATTATCCGCATGCATGCCGCCATTAAGCACGTTCATGCACGGCACCGGCAACAGATTCGCATCCGCACCGCCCAGATAGCGGAACAGCGACTGCCCCTGCTCAACGGCCTGCGCCTTGGCTACCGCCATCGATACGCCGAGAATCGCATTCGCGCCCAGGCGCCCCTTGTTCGGCGTACCATCCAGCGCGATCAGCGCATCATCCAGTCCCTGCTGATCGGCCGCATCCAGGCCGGCCACCGCATCGGCAATCTCGCCGTTCACATGCGCCACGGCCTTGCGCACGCCCTTGCCGCCCAGACGGCTGCCGCCGTCGCGCAGCTCCACCGCCTCGCGCGTGCCGGTCGAAGCGCCGCTCGGCACCGCCGCCCGGGCGATCGCGCCCGAAGCCAGCTGTACATCGACCTCGACAGTCGGATTACCGCGCGAATCAAAAATCTCGCGTCCATGAACTCTTACAATTTCACTCACTGTTCTACTCCTTGCCGACCCCTGTGGCCGACACTTCGTTATTAATCCTGTAAACTCTAATCCTTGCTCAACCCGTCACTTATCGCCCTGCGCAATCATCCCGATCGGATCATCCCGAGCCGGGACTGCTGCCGCGGCACTCCGCGCGCGCCGTCCCTGCCTGATTACATGCGGGATAGCTGTAATCGGCAGTATCTCCGTAAAGGCGCGCAACCATACGCAAACTGACATTACTCGTCTAATTAAACCGCTGTCGATCAGCGGGAAGAATCTGCCTTCACAACGGCGTCGACCTGCTTCAATCCGGCCAGCACCCCTCCCAGATCGGAGAGGGCCAGCGAATTCGGTCCGTCGGAGAGCGCGCGATCCGGATCCGGATGCACCTCCATGAACAGCGCCGCGACGCCGGTCGCTACGGCCGCGCGGCTCAGCCCCGGCACATACTCGCGATTGCCGCCGGTTGCGCCGCCGAGCCCGCCCGGCTGCTGTACCGAATGGGTCGCGTCATAGACCACCGGCGCGCCGAATTCGCGCATCACCAGCAGCGAGCGCATGTCGGAGACCAGATTATTATAGCCGAAGCTGGCGCCGCGCTCGCAGAGCATGATCTGTCCGTTGCCGACCGCCTGCGCCTTCTCGAGCACATGCTTCATATCCCACGGCGCAAGAAACTGCCCTTTTTTGATATTCACCGGCTTGCCGGCGCGCGCGACGGCCTCGATAAAATCGGTCTGCCGGCACAGGAAGGCTGGCGTCTGCAGAATATCGGCCACCTCGGCCACAGCCTCAACCTGCCCGGCCTCATGCACATCGGTCACCACCGGCAGACCGAACTCATCCCTGACGCGCTGCAGAATGCGCAGCCCTTGATCCAGCCCCGGACCGCGAAAACCGTCCTTGCTGGTGCGATTGGCCTTGTCGAAGCTGGACTTGAACACCAGCGGCACGCCGATGCGCGCGGCGATCTCCGCAATCACCTCGGCGGTTCGCAATGTGAAATCCTCGCCCTCGATCACGCATGGGCCGGCCAACAACACCAGCGGAAGATTGTTGGCGATGCGGATATCGCCGACTGCGACGACCTGCTGCGTCATACGCCGGCCTGCGTTTTGGCCGCGTCGACAAACGCGGCGAACAGCGGGTGCGGCGCGTACGGACGCGACAAAAACTCCGGATGGAACTGGCAGGCCACGAACCACG
>CAYSMR010000246.1:0-2595 GCA_964432195.1 uncultured Zetaproteobacteria bacterium
CTGAATACGTCGCCGATCTGCATCGCCAGCTCGCGCGTCGGCGCCATGACAATGCATTTGATGCCGTAGGAGTGCTTGCTGCTCTTGAAACGGTGGATTTTGTCAATCACCGGAATCGCAAACGCCGCCGTCTTGCCGGAGCCGGTCTGGGCGATGGCCAGCACATCCTCGCCGTTGAGGATCGACGGAATCGCCTTGAACTGGATATCGGTCGGCCGTTTGAAGCCGAGCCGGGCTAGGTTCCTCTTGATCTCGGGGGAGATGTGATAACGGTCAAATTTCATAGGCCCCTGTTTCCGGAATTGATATGCATGCAGTCAAACAGTAATCCAGCACAGCGGACGCAGCCGCCCTCTGCGGCAAAAAACCGTGAGCTTATTTTTTACCTTTTTCTGACGGGCGCAGCTGTTTGGCCAGATTATCGAGCACGCCGTTGATAAAGCCGCGCGGCGATTCGCCGGCATAATCGCGGGTCAGCTCCAGCGCCTCGTTGATAATCACGCGGTAGGGAATCTCCAGCCGGTTCTGCATCTCCCAGACGGCCAGCCGGATCACATTGATCTCGATCTGGGCCACCGAGCGCAGGCTGCGGCCGCGCACGGCCGTCTTGATAATCTCATCGAGCTCATCGACATGATCGGTGACGCCGTAGACAGCCTCGCGCAGGTAGTTCTCATCCTGTTCCGCGCGGTCCTCATGCTGCAGACGGCTGGCCAGCAGATCGGGAATCATGCCGCTATCCTGCTCGGCCGAGCTCCATGCATAGAGTGTTTCCAGCGCCGATTCGCGCGCCATATGACGATTGGCCATTAATCCTCCAGAGCCTTGAGTTGTTGCGCCACTTCCACGGCGGTCAGGGCCGCCTCTTCGCCCTTGTGGCCGTGCGCGCCGCCGACACGCTCCAGCGCTTGTTGCAGCGTATCGACCGTCAGCACGCCGTTGCCGACGCCGACATCGCCCCGGCAGGCAACCCGTCCGATCGCATCCATCGCGCCCTGACAGACATAATCAAAATGGGCCGTATCGCCGCGAATCACGCAGCCGAGACAGACAATCGCATCGAAACGGCCGCAGTCGGCCATTTTCACGGCAATCGTACCGATCTCGAATGCGCCCGGCACATGCACAATGGTCAGATCCTCATCCCGGCTGCCATGCTCTTTCAGGGCCGATACAGCCCCGTCCAGCAGCGCCTCGGTGATATCACTGTTAAAACGGCTGACGACGATGCCGACGCGCATGCCGCCTGCATCGACATTACCGGCCAGATGGGGGGCATCCAGACTCATGACGCATCTCCTTTGACATTGAGCATATGGCCCATCTTGTCCCGCTTGGCGGTCAGATAGGCGATATTATCCTCGTGCGCGCCGGCCTGCAGCTGCACCCGCTCGGCAACCTCCAGTCCGTAGCCGTCCAGCGCAATAATCTTCTTCGGATTATTGGTCAGCAGCTTCAGACGACGCAGGCCCAGATCGCGCAGAATCTGCGCGCCGATGCCGTAGTCGCGCAGATCGGGCTTGAATCCCAGCTGCCGGTTCGCCTCAACCGTATCGTGGCCGGCATCCTGCAGATTGTAGGCGCGCAGCTTGTTGAGCAGGCCGATGCCGCGCCCCTCCTGACGGAGATAGAGAATCACGCCCTCGCCGGCCTCGGCCACCTGCCGCATCGCCGCATGCAGCTGGGAGCCGCAGTCGCAGCGGCGCGACGCGAACACATCGCCGGTCAGACATTCGGAGTGCACCCGCACCAGACACGGGCGCTCGGCATCCGGCTCACCCATAACCAGCGCGACATGCTCGGCCTGATCGACCGCATTGGTATAACCGATCAGACGGAACTTGCCGAACTCAGTCGGCATGCGCACCTCGACTTCGCGCTTGACCAGCGAATCGTGCTTCAGGCGATGGCGGATCACATCGGCAATCGTGCCGACCTTCAGCCCGTGTTTACGAGCAAAGGTTTTCAGCTCCGGCATGCGCGCCATCGTGCCGTCCTCGTTCATGATCTCGCAGATCACGCCGGCCGGCTTCAATCCGGCCAGCCGGGCCAGATCGATGCTCGCCTCGGTATGACCGGCGCGCACCAGCAGACCACCGTCACGCCCGACCAGCGGAAACACATGCCCCGGCGTATGGATATCGGACGGCCTGGCATCATCGCGGATCGCCGTACGGATCGTATGGGCCCGGTCGAAGGCCGAAATGCCGGTCGTCACGCCCTCGGCGGCCTCGATCGAGATCGTGAAATTGGTTTTGAATTTGGAGTTCGTATTGGCCACCATCAGCGGCAGATCCAGCTGATCAGTATGCTCCTGGGTCATCGCCAGGCAGATCAGGCCGCGCCCGTGCGTGGCCATAAAGTTGACCGCCTCCGGCGTTACCCATTCGGCCGCCATGACCAGATCGCCTTCATTCTCGCGATCCTCGTCGTCGGCCAGGATAATCATCCGGCCGGCCCGTAACTCCTCGATCAGCTCTTCGGTTGTTGCCAGACTCATGATTGCTCCGTTGGAAACTGCATCAGCCGCTCGACATAACGGCCATACATATCGGTTTCAATATTTACGGCCGCGCCGTTTGTCAGCGCGCCGAG
>CAYSMR010000247.1:0-2584 GCA_964432195.1 uncultured Zetaproteobacteria bacterium
CTGAGCTACCTGCCCTCAGACGCCCCTTTCGGGAGCGCGGATTATGGGTCAAAGTGATCCGGATGCAAGCCCGAATTCGCGCTTTTATTGAGGCAGTGAAAAAACGCCTGCAAATGTTTGCGCTACCGGTCCGTCGAGCATCAGGTTGTCCGGCGCGCCGGAGACCGTAACCGTGCCGCCGGGCATCTCGATGCGCAACGGGCGGACGCTCCCCTCGGCATGCCAGATGGCGGCGGCGGTGGCGCAGGCGCCGGAACCGCAGGCAGGCGTGCGCCCGGCGCCGCGCTCGATGATATCGATATAGACATGGTCGGCGATCTGGCCGGTGATGATTTCGATATTGCGATCGTCCGGGAAATCTTCGGTCGCTTCAAAAAACACGCGGTGCGGATTGCCGATCTCGACATCGATATGGGCGCTGCTGCGCTCGCTGATGAGCGCTTCTCCCATTTCGACGCGGATGCCCTGCTCGCTGCGGGTCGCCGCGACGACGCGATCGGCCAGCGCGATGCGGACCTGTTTGTCGCCATCGCCCATCAACAGGTTGGCTGCGCAGCGCAGCCCGTTGCCGCAGTTGGCGGCCTCCGAACCGTCGCTGTTGAAAATACGCATCGCCGCATCGGCCGCGTTGCTCGGCAGCAGCACCAGCAGCTGATCGCAGCCGATGCCGTAGCGGCGCTCGGTGATCATGCGCACGAAACCCGCGCTCAGCTCCGGCAGCGCATCGTTCAATCCGTTGAGGATAATAAAATCATTGCCCTGCGCCTGCATCTTGGTGAAGGCGAGGCTGCTCATTTGCTGTGCTCGACTTCAACCGTCGTATAGACGCCGCCGCGCACATTGAAGATCGCGGTCACCTTGATCCAGCGCGGATCGAGTAGCGCGATCAGGTCATTGGCGATTAGGTTGGTCACCTGTTCGTGGAAATGGCCCTCGTCGCGGAAGCTCCAGTAGTAGAGCTTGAGCGATTTCAGCTCGACGCAGAGCCGGTCCGGCACATAGTCCAGCTTGATTTCGGCGAAATCGGGCTGGCCGGTTTTCGGGCAGAGGCAGGTGAACTCCGGCGAATCGATGCGGATATGGTAATCGCGCTCCGGGTTCGGGTTGTCGAAAGTCTCCAGCGCCCGGCTCGGCCGGTTGATGCGCGCGCCCAGTGTGTCAGTCATGATCAAACCTCATCTGTTCAATAATATCGGTGTAAATGCGGGTCAGCGTCTCCAGCTCGGCGACGGCGACCTGTTCGCCGACCTGATGGATCGTGCTGTTGGTCGTGCCGAGCTCGGCGACCGGCACGCCGGCCGCGGCGAGGAAGCGGCCATCGGAGGTGCCGCCGCCGGTGTCGCGCACGGTATCGAGGCCGGTGACGCGCTTGATGCTGGCGCAGACCTGATCGAGGAACGGGCCATCCGGCGTCGTGAATGCTGTCGCGACATGATCGAAATCGAGGCTGACGTCCATGCCTGCGCAGGCGGACTCGATGCGGTTGCGGATCTCGTCATAATCGTTGCCGGGATTGTAGCGGATATCGAGAAAGGCCTCGCAGCTGCCCGGAATCACATTGCTCGCGCCGGTGCCGCCGCTGACGTTGGTGATCTGGCAGCTGGTGGCAGGGAAGCCGTCGGCCGCCTCTCCCCAGTTGATGGCCGCAATCCGGGCCAGCGCGGGCGCGGCGCGGTGAATGGCATTGTCGGCATCCTGCGGATAGGCCGAATGGCCCTGCTTGCCGTGGAATGTGATGCGCACCTGCACGACGCCGCGCCGGCCGCGCCGGATCGTGTCGCCGACCTGCGCGGCGCAGGAGGGTTCGCCGACGATCACCGCATCGGGCAGGCAGTTGTCGGCCTGTAGCCGCTCGACAATGCGGATCGTGCCGTCAATCGAATCGCCTTCCTCATCGGAGGTGATCAGCAGCTGAATGGTCGGGATCGGCGTATAGCTGGCGCAGAGGCTGCCGACGGCGGCGATCCAGCAGGCGATGCTGCCCTTCATATCCTGCGCGCCGCGACCGTGCAGGATGCCGTTTTCGATCAGGCCGGAAAACGGCGGATGCGGCCATGCCTCGGCCGGGCCGGTCGGCACGACATCGGTGTGGCCGGCATAGGCCAGCCGGCCCGGCATTTCGCCGGGGCGGGTATAGATGCTGTTGGTGATGCCGCCGGTATCGACGCGGGTGCGCACGAAGCCGAGTGGGGCGAGCAGCGATTCGATGTAGTTCTGGCAGCCGCCGTCCTCCGGCGTGACCGATTCGCGCTGAATCAGTTTAATGGCAATATTGGTGGCGATATCGGACATGGCGGCACCCTAATCAAAAGCGCGGCCGGGTGGTACTCCCGCGATCGGCTACCGGTTTTATGCGTTTTATGTGATTTCGACGAAGCTTTCGCAGCGCCGCTCGATTTGCTCGAACAGCGGATCGGCCGCGGCCAGCGCCTCGATGCGCCGGATCGTCGCGCTGCTGACATCGCGGTAGCACTCCATGAACGTGGTCCGCTGCTCCTGTTTGCGGATATAGAGCCGGCCGCGCACGCCGGCGTGCGCTTCCACACGCTCGATCCAGTTGAGCAGCGCCGGTTCGCGTTCGGCA
>CAYSMR010000248.1:0-2580 GCA_964432195.1 uncultured Zetaproteobacteria bacterium
GGAGTACGACATCACGTACACCATCCTCCGCCTGCTGGCGCTGCCGCGGCTGGTTGCTATTGCCGAGGAGGAGGGCGATCTGCCCGAATTCATCAACCGTCTGGAGGCGGCATGGAAACAGGGGCGGCGCTCGTCGGAAGAGGCCAAGCCGCGGCTGGTGCGCGCCTGTCTGACGCTGGCGCAGCAACAGCCGGATCAGGCGATGGCCTATCTGCGCAAGGCCTATCGGCTACTGCCCGATGATGCTGCGGTGCTGCTGGCCTACGGCAATGCGCTGATTGAGAGCGGCGAGGTGAAAACGGCCCAACGATTGTGGAACGGCTATCTGGAGCAGCACAGAAACGAGCGCATCGCGCGCGCGCTGCTGGCAATCCAGCGCGATGATCCGCTGCGCGTTTATCGCAAGCTGGAGCGGAAAAGCGCCGATGCGCTCAATCTGGCCCAGCGCTGGCTGCGCGCCGAACTGGCCCATGCAGCCAAGCTCGACGGGCTGGCATTCGAGCAGATGCAGGCGTTGGCCGAGACGCGCGACAGTGCGGCGGCTTGGCGGAGTCTGGGGCGCTGGCATCAGGAGCTGGGCGAGCATGAGCAGGCCGCGGACTGCTATCGCCAGGCGCTGGAACAGCAGTCGGTTTAAGGAATGGCAAAGCCGCGCTTTTGCCGTTCCGGCCACGGGCGTGCTGATTCGGGATATAGCGGCAAAAACCGGTCAAATCCGGTCCGCTCGCTGTTGAGCGGCGGCTGATCTGTCCGCCGCGTCCGGATTGCTGAGCCGGGAATGATGGACGGATGCCTCGACGGGATCGGAATACTGGAACGGGATACTAGGGCATAATCATGAAACAACTGTTTTCGACAATCGGGCGCTGGCTGGGGCGGCTGCGCAACTGGCTGATCAATGCGATGTTTATCTTCTCGCTGCTGATCTTCGCGGCCGTCTATTTCGCTGCGCAGCCGCAGGTGCCCGATGACGCGGCGCTGATTATCGATCCGAAGGGAAGCATCGTCGAGGAGCTGGCGCTGCCGTCGACCTCGACGCTGCCGCCGACGATCTCAGCGCCGAAGCAGACGCAGCTGCGCGATCTGGTCGCGGTGATCCGTCATGCGCGCGACGATTCCCGCATCCGGCTGATGGTGCTCAAGCTCGACGAGATGGAGAAGACATCGCTGCCGGTGTTGCAGGCGCTGCGCCGCGCGATCGAGTCGTTCAGGACATCGGGTAAAATGGTCGTCGTGGTCGGGCCGAACTATTCGCAATCACAATATTATCTGGCCGCCACGGCCGATCAGCTGTTTCTCAGCCCGCTCGGCGTCGTTGCCGTGCAGGGCTTTTCGATCTATCGCAACTATATCCGGGATGCGCTGGAGAAGCTGCATGTCGATATTCAGCTGTTCCGGGCCGGCAAGTATAAATCGGCCATCGAGCCGCTGGTGCGCAACGATATGTCGCCCGAGGATCGCAAGGCCAACCGGGTGCTGCTGGATGTGCTGTGGGGCAGCTATAAGAGCGATATTGCCGAGATGCGCAATATCAAGGCGGCGCGTCTGCAGCAGCTGCTCGATCACCCGTCCGCCTATCTGGCTAAACACGGCGGCAGCGCGGCCGAACTGGCCCGGGCCGAGGGGCTGGTCGATGCGCTGGCTGACCGCGGCAGCATTGACGAATATATCGCCGGCGCGATGGGCGTGACCTCGGGCGACTATGCCCGTATCGATTTCCGACAATATCTGCGCGCCGGCGGTGTGGACACGCTGCCGCTGCACGCCGACCGGGTAGCGGTGATCACCGCCAGCGGCATGATTCTGGATGGCCGGCAGCCGCCCGGCACGGTCGGCAGCGACAGCATGATCGAAATGCTCGAGCAGGCGCGCAATGATGCGCATATCAAGGCGGTGGTGCTGCGCATTGACAGTCCGGGCGGCAGCGCGCAGGCGGCCGAGGCGATCCGCAGCGAAATTGTGCGTCTGAAGCAGGCCGGCAAGCCGGTCGTTGCGTCGATGGGCGGCATGGCCGCCTCCGGCGGCTACTGGATTGCCGCGCCGGCCGACCGGATCTGGGCTGCGCCGACGACCATTACCGGTTCGATCGGCGCTTTCGGCGTATTGGCGAATCTGCAGCGCGGCCTGGAGCGGCTGGGCGTGCACAGCGATGGCCTGGGCACGACAGCGATCGCCTCCGGCATCCGCGCCGATCGCGCCCTGCCGCCGGAGCTGGTGCGCGTCATGGAACTGTCGATACAGCATATTTACGGCCGTTTTCTGCAGGTGGTTGCCGACGGCCGGCGCATGCCGGTCGAGCAGGTAGCGGCGCTGGCGGAAGGACGGGTCTGGAGCGGTGCGGATGCGCATCGGCTCGGGCTGGTCGATGAGCTGGGCGGGCTGAATGATGCGGTACGCGCTGCGGCGCGGCTGGCCGGCATCGAGGAGCATTACAGCGCTGTGCATATCAGCCAGCCGCTGAGTCTGCGCGACAGGATCATGGTGCAGCTGTTCGGCGATGTCGATGCGCTGGCGGCGCGTCTGTTTGCCAGCGTCGGCGCGCGTATGACCTCGCTGGCGCCGCTGTGGCTGCCTGCCCCG
>CAYSMR010000249.1:0-2564 GCA_964432195.1 uncultured Zetaproteobacteria bacterium
TCTTCCAGCACACCATCTCCCTGCACGGAAAGCGTTTCAACGACTTCAAACCGGACAGCAGTGACATATTAACCTAATGTAGCCAACTTGAACGAATTCATGGGCATCTATGCCCTTGTATTTCTTGCCGTTGTCCGAATATGTGTACTCAACAATGCGCTGGCCGGCATGCTGGTTAACCTCTATCTGATACGCAGCCGACTGCAGCATGCGCCGGATCTGGCGCAGCGTATCGAGGCGGTGGAGAAACAGGGCTATGATGCGGCCGGCATGGTGCGCCAGCTGCTCAGTTTTTCGCGCAAGGGTGTGCCGGATGTGAAGCAGATTGATCTGGTATCGTTTACCAAGGAGCTGGCCAAGTTTGCGCGCGTATCGGTGCCGGAAAATATCATGTTCTCCTGTCGGGTGGAGGGTGAGTCGCTGATCTGCAGCTGCGGTCCGGTGCAGTTGCAGCAGTCGCTGCTGAACCTGATTGTCAATGCGACCCATGTCGTGCAGGCCTGTGGTCCGGACGGGCGCGAGGGGCGAATCGAGCTGGCAATCCGGCAGGCGGAGCCGCCGTCGCAGTTGCGCGCGGCATCGGATTTCGCCGGCAATGGCGGGCAGGACAGCGCCGCCGCGGTGTTGTCGTGGGTTTGTCTTTCAGTGCGCGATAACGGTATCGGTATGGAACGAGGGACGCAGGAACGGATTTTTGAACCGTTTTTTACGACCAAGCCGAGCGGCGTCGGCACCGGGCTGGGCAGGCGATGGCCCAGGGCTATGTCGAGGCGCTGGGCGCTGCGATCACGGTCGAGAGCGCGCCGGGCTAGGGCAGTTGCCTGTCGATCTGGCTGCCGCTGACGGGCGGTCGCTCGGCCGTGCTTGATGCGCCGGTGACCGAATTGCGGCGCGGCGACGGTCAGCTGATTCTGCTGGCCGATGATAATGCTAGCGTGCTGGAGGCGCTGAGTACGATTCTGGAGAATGCCAATTACCGGGTGCTTTCGGCTGTTGACGGTGAGGAGGCGCTGCGTCTGTTCTGCCAGCATGGCGATAAACTGGATATGGCGATTCTCGATATGGTGATGCCGAAAGCGTCGGGCATGCAGGCAGCCAGGCATATGAGCCGGGCGCGCGACGGTTTTCCGGCCGTGCTGATGACCGGTTATGACAAACAGGGGGCGATGGTGGCGTCCCCTATTCGGTGCTGCGTAAGCCGTGGATATTGAGCAATCTGAACAGCGTGCTTGAGCAGTCCCTGCGCAGGCGCTTCTGATTCAAGGCGGATATTCAGTCGGGCGCAGCGCTCAGCGTGAAGTCGCCCGCCTGCTCCGGAATCGAATCGCTGACAATGACAAAATCGCGCCGGGAGAGAGCTGCAATCGGCCTGCTGTCCGTCGGCGGGGCGATATAGGGTAGCTGTTGCAGCTGCGTATCATCCGGCGGCGTTGTGATGGTCAGCAGCGCCTCGCCAGCGACCTGCTGCGGCGCATCCGCCGCATAGAATGTGATGCGAATGCGGGGTGGCGGCATATCGAGGTCGAGAAGGTTGGCGATCGTACCGCGGATAAGCAGCAGGCGGCTGTCGTCCGCGCGGATCAGCCAGCGGGCATGTACGCTGGCCGGATCAATGCGCCAGTCGCGGGCGCGCAGCGGCAACGGCGCGCCGAGATCGAGCAGCAGGCTGCGCACGGCGCGATTATCCAGCCATGCATCGCGTTGCAGCCAGAAGCCGCTGACGCTCAGAGTGAGCAGCACGACCAGCAGCCACGGCCAGATGCGCGCATGCGCATGCGCCGGCGCGGGGCGGGTGTCGGATTGATGATCATCTGACGCTGCGCGGTTGATGCTTGTCTCATCCGTCGCTTCGCTGGCCGTTTCGTCGCCAGTATTGTCGCTGTGTTGCGCGTTCGGCAGCGGCGACGGGGTGAATACCTCTGTGCTCCGCCACGGCGGCGCGGCGAAAGTGGCGCTTGCCGGTTGCCAGCGCAGCTTCAGCCACGGATGCGCGGCGGTGAATTCGCGCTTACAGCGATGGCAGACGAAGAGCGCATCCGCGATATCCAGATCGATATCGTAGGAGGCGCGGCAATGCGGGCAGAGCAGTTGCATCTGCGCATGTTGCGCATTGCGCGCTCGTTTGTCAGCTGTGCGGCAATCCGGGCAGCTATCGGTCAGTGACAGAGCAACAGGGCGCGGCTACCGTTTGCCGCTATGTCCGCCGACCCATCCATGATTCATATGCAGCGGCTGATGCTCCGCTATCCGACCGGCAAGGTGGCCCTTTCCGGCCTGACGCTGGATATCGAGCAGGGGCAGTTTGTCTATCTGATCGGCGAGAGCGGGGCGGGCAAGTCATCACTGCTGCGCATGTTCTACGGCGGCGTGCGCCCGACCTCCGGCGCCTTGCGCGTACAGCAGACCGATATGCGTACGGCCGGAGAGTCGAAGATTCGCGAGTTGCGCCGCCGCACCGGTATTATTTTTCAGGATCATCGCTTGCTCTTTTCGCGTACGGTATTCGAGAATGTCGCGCTGCCGCTGCGCGTGCAGGGCTGGAAAACCGAGCGTCTGATTCCACG
>CAYSMR010000250.1:0-2557 GCA_964432195.1 uncultured Zetaproteobacteria bacterium
AACACAACCCGTTTATGGTTTTTCTTATGTAACAGTCCTGCCGACGGGCGATGTTACAAACCGATCTCGAAACGCAACTGCCCGACGCAAGCTACCGGCACCACCGCATCACCACCAGGGTTCCGAATCAACTGCAACGAAGGCTGGATCGCCAGCCACGGCGCCAGCGTCAGTCGATAGGTCAGCTCCAGCGTCGTTTCGACCACCTGATGCGTACTGGCGCGTGCAACAGCGATGCCGATATCATCCTCGCCCCGGCCGGGGATCAGCCCGTGCATATGCAGGCCGCCGCCGATATAGCGCGTCACGCTGTTGCGCGCCGCCGGCGCCCAGCCGTACTGCATAAATACCGCAACCAAAGAATCGCCGTCCAAATGCAGCAGCGCCTGATCGATCACGCCGTAATCGTTGCCGTAACGACGCGCGCCGACTGTGATATCTGCGCTGTGATTCCAGTAGCCCAGTTTGTAACTGCCGTCGCCGGCACTGAAGCCGGCCTCGACTATCGCCAGCTTGCCTTCGGAGCCGCGCAACGCCCGCGTGGAGGGGTCGCCATCTAGATCGCCGCCTGCAGATAGCTCTGAAGCGTCGGGGCAATACGCGCCCGCACGGCAAGACCAGCGCGCGGAAAGATCGACAGCGGCACATTGACCGTCATATCCGGACCGATGCCGAATGAACTGTTGAGAAACAGCGAGCCGTAGTCGGAGACGTAAAACTCCGAATTCAGATCATGCAGGCCGAACAACAACGAGAGCATGCCGTCGGCAAACTGCTGCTCGTACCACGCTTCCTGCAACAAAAAGTGATCCGGCGCTTCGATATTACTGGCCGTCTGCAGATCACCGATCATCACCACGATCGGATCGAAGCCGTGATTGCGCAACCCGTAAATAAACAGCGTGCCCCCCCCTGCCACTCTCCACGGTAATGCTTAGATCGAGATTGTCCTGATAGATCAGCCGGTCGGCAATCGCTTTGGCACTGGCCGGCGCGCCACCGGAAAAACGACGTACGAATTCACCAATATAGGCTGCCCCAACAGTAATACCATGCTCATCCAGCTGCCGGAGCACACCGCCCCAAGAGCCACTGAGCCCCGGCCATGCCGGCAGCATCGTCTCATGCCCGTGAAGCCACGCCTGCTGCTTGAGCACTCCCTCGCTGACATCTCGCCAGACCCGATTCAGGGTTGCCGGCGTCTTTTCGAACATATCCGGATCTAGACTGATCACCTCGCCGACCTCATCGATCACCAGCCCGAAATCCTCGCTAGAGATTGTCTCGACAATCGCCACACGATAATTCTCCGAGTCGCGCTGCGGCAGTCCGATAACCTTGCGCACATCCAACTGAGTAATCTGCTGTCGATGCTTCCGGTTTGGTTGCCGGTGCCGGAGCTTCTGACGTAGCTACCGGAGCGGCCTGTTCGGGGATGACAGCCAGTTTGACAACAGGCTCCGCGGCCTGCACGGCTTCAGACACTGGTTTCGCTATCGGCTGTGCTGCCGGCTCCGGGTCGATTTTCTCCGGCTGTTTCCTAACAACGCCGCCCCTGGCGATGACCACCTTGGCCAGTCCGAGCAGTTTCAGCGCATCAGCCGG
Source organism: uncultured Zetaproteobacteria bacterium (assembly GCA_964432195.1). Taxonomy (GTDB): domain Bacteria; phylum Pseudomonadota; class Zetaproteobacteria; order Mariprofundales; family Mariprofundaceae; genus Mariprofundus. The sequence continues at coordinate 1,606 of CAYSMR010000250.1, forward strand.
CGTAATCTCATCGAGTCCGCGTAGCGCCGCGAAGCCTACCTTGATAACCTGCTCGGGCGTATGCAAGGCCTGCGCGGTCAGCACTGCCAGAATATCCTCATCAAATCCTTCGATCCAATCCTCGACCCGGATATCGCCATGCGTATCATCACACTCTGTCGCGCTCCCTGTCGCATCAGTTGCCGCTGACATTGGCTCGGAACGATCCGAATCATCCGGAGCTACCTGTGCGGGCGCGGCCGGCTGCGCATTATCGTCGGCAGCCGTCCCACCTGCTCCGGACATTCTCTCAACCAGCCGTTCGGCAGCCTGCAACCGGGAGATGATCGCGCTGTGATCCAGCTCCGGCTCAACGCCGTTCTCCTCCAACCCCTGCAGATAGGCATTGATGCCATCGGCGCAAGCAAGCAACAGGGAGACGATATCTTCATTGACCGGAAACTTGAGCGAACGGATTTTGCCGAGAAGATTCTCGCCGGCATGCGCCAGCTTCTCCAACCCGCTCAGGCCGAGAAAGGCGCAGCTGCCCTTGACCGTGTGAATCACGCGGAAAATCGCATTGACCAGCTCTTCATCCTCGGGGCTTGCCTCCAGCTCCATCAGCTGCTCCTCGATCGAGGCCATGTTCTCGTTGCTTTCAGTCAGAAACTCCGTCAGCAGTTCTTCATCCATTTTCATCGTTCAACTCCCGTCTCGTCCACAGCCGCCCTGTCGCATGCCTATCTGACCTCTGTAATCACATCCGCTCAGAACAGCATGCTGCCGACTGTCTCGATCAGCGCGTCCGGTTCAAACGGCTTGACCAGCCATGCGGAGACGCCCGATCCGTGACCGACCGCCTTTTTCTCCTCGCCCGATTCCGTCGTCAGCATCACAATCGGCGTTTCGGCATAAGCCGGCGTCTCGCGCAGCCTCTGGATCATGCTCAGGCCATCGAGGTTGGGCATATTCA
>CAYSMR010000251.1:0-2548 GCA_964432195.1 uncultured Zetaproteobacteria bacterium
CAGGCCGACGATGGCGCGCGGGGGCTGTGCTTCGGGCAGGGTGCTGACCAGCCGGGGCCGACGACACGATTGTCTGTGGCTGTAACGGCGTCAGCAAGAAGGACATCGTCGATGCGATCGTCAAGGAGGGGCTGACGACGCGCAAGGAGATTACCGGCTGCACGAAGGCGGCCGGCTCATGCGGCGGCTGCGCAGGGCTGGTCGACCAGCTGCTGGCCTCGACCCTCGGTACGGCGTTTGTCGAATCCGATCACGAGCCGATCTGCGCCTGCACCGAACTGAACCATGAGCAGGTCAAGGAGCAGATCCGCAACAAGAAGCTGACCATGGTGCGCGAAGTGATGAACGTGCTCGACTGGGAGGGCGAGGGGTGTCACGTCTGCCGGCCGGCGATCAACTACTATATCGGTATGATCTGGCCGGAGGAGTCCGAGGATGACCGCTCCAGCCGCATCGCCAATGAGAAGATGCACGCCAATATCCAGAAGGACGGCACCTACTCGGTGATTCCGCGCATCTACGGCGGCGAGACGACGCCGGACGATCTGATCCGGATTGCGACCGTGGCCAAGAAATACAATGTGCCGACCGTCAAGATCACCGGCGGCCAGCGCATCGACCTGCTTGGCGTGAAGAAGGAAGATCTGACCGCGATGTGGAAGGATCTCGATATGCCGTCCGGCTACGCCTACGGCAAGGCGCTGCGCACGGTCAAGACCTGCGTCGGCTCGGAGTGGTGCCGTTTCGGCACCCAGAACTCGACCGCGCTCGGCATCCATCTGGAGAAGCAGCTGGAGCGGGCCTGGTTCCCGGCCAAGGTGAAGCTGGGCGTATCCGGCTGCCCGCGCAACTGCGCCGAGGCGACGATCAAGGATGTCGGCATTGTCGGCGTCGACGGCGGCTGGGAGATCAGCACCGGCGGCAACGGCGGCGTGCATGTCGTGGCCACCGAACTGCTCTGTCTGGTTGAGACGGCCGAAGAGGTCGAGGAGATCGTCAAGGCCTATCTACAGCACTATCGCGAAACCGGCCGTCATAACGAGCGCTGCGCGCCGTGGCAGCAGCGGATCGGGCTGGAGAGCATCAAGGCGGCCGTCGTCGATGATATCGACAATCGCAAGGCGCTGGTTGAGCGTCTGCACCGTTATTTGGCCACCCAGGACAAGGATCCGTGGGTCGAGCGCATCGAGGATGCGGAGCGTAGCGAGCAGATGAAATTTTCCGAGTACAAACCGATTGATATTCCGGTCAGGGTGGAAGCGTAAGGATGGACAAGACAATGGAACAGAACTGGATTGAGATTTGCAAGGTGGAGGAGATTCCGCTGCTGCAGGCGCGCACCGTGCGCGCCGGCGATACGGTGATTGCCGTATTCCGGCTCAGCGATGATCGCATCCGGGCCGTCGAGAACCGCTGTCCGCACAAGCAGGGGCCGCTGGCCGAAGGCATCGTTTCCGGCGATGATATCCTCTGCCCGCTGCATAACTGGCGCATCCATCTGGATGACGGCCAGGTAGCGCCGCCCGACGAGGGCTGCGTCAGAACCTATGCGACCCGGGTTGAAAACGGGCAGGTGCTGCTAGGCTTGGGGTAGGCTGATCAATGCTGTTTCAGCGCGCGCTGAACAGGATCAGGCCAGTGACAGGCGGCGCCGATGATGAACAGGTGTGGTCGCGGTTTTCCTCTGCGTCCTCTGTGGTGATGGTTTTTAGGAGATACTGATTACAGGCATCCTGCCTGTAATCAGTCCGGAAAGGCAAAAGCGCGGTTTTTTCTTTCCTTACAAACCAGGTGCTTGCGCGCCTGATTTGGCAAGCCATCCATGGCCTGCGCGGAAACACTGACAATCAGCGTTTCCTTTAATGTAAAACGACAGGAGTTGGAATGAGTCGAACAGTGAATAGCGCCTGCTCCTATTGCGGCACCGGCTGCGGCATTCGTCTGGAGACCGACGGCGAGCGTATTGTTGCGCTCGCCGGCGATACGCGGCATCCGACCAATCAGGGTCGGCTCTGCTCGAAGGGGCGCGAGCTGCACCATACCGTGCGCAGCGATGACCGGCTGCTGCGTCCGCAGCTGCGAACTTCGCTGGATGCGCCGTTTGCGCCGGTGGACTGGGATACCGCGCTTGAGCACGGGGCGCGCAAGTTTGCCGACATTATCCGTGAACACGGCCCCGATGCGGTGGCGTTCTATGTCTCCGGGCAGCTGCTGACCGAGGACTATTATGTGTTTAACAAGCTGATGAAGGGGTTCATCGGCAGTAATAATATCGATACCAATTCGCGGCTTTGCATGTCCTCGGCCGTGGTCGGCTACAAGCGCGCCTTCGGCGCGGACGGGCCGCCGGTCTGTTACGACGATATCGAGCTGGCCGAATCCTATTTCATTATCGGCGCCAATCCGGCCTATGCGCATCCGATTGTGTTCCGGCGCATGGAGGCGGCCAAAGAGGCCAATCCCGATCTGAAGATTGTCGTCGCCGATCCGCGCCGCACCGATACCTGCTCGATCGCCGATCTCTATCTGCCGCTGAAGCCCGGCACCG
>CAYSMR010000252.1:0-2498 GCA_964432195.1 uncultured Zetaproteobacteria bacterium
CGGATATAGTCATAGGTTCGCTATGTTACGGAATAAGTGCGCCTTGTCATGATCTGCGTATTGTGATGCGCGCGGCAGTCTGTTGTCGTTTTGAACCGGCTTTGTTTGCCGGATGATTTTTCGGTTTGTTTCTAACATGTTGATATAATAGAAGAAATGGAAAAAAGCTTTATTTTTTCAGCGATGGCGCTATAGTGCGCCACCGTTTTTGCAGGCCGTGGCATGGATGATTTCCATCGCAGTTTGGTCTGCTTTTTCTTTTGGAGGTTTAGATGGTCAAACTATATTCCGATCCGCACTGTCCGAATTCGCATCGCACCCGTATTGTGCTGTCCGAGAAGGAGTTGCCGGTCGAGACGACGGAATTGGAAGCCGGTAACCTCCCGGCCGATTTCCTGAAGATCAATCCCTACGGCAAGCTGCCGACGGTGATTGACCGGGATATCGTCTTTTTTGAATCCGCCGTGGTCAATGAATATCTCGATGAGCGTTATCCGCACCCGCCGCTGAAACCGGGTTCGCCGGCCGAGCGGGCCCAGATGCGGCTGGCCGTATTGCAGTTGGAGCGCGAGCTCTATCCACTCTACGCCGATACCCAGAACAGCCGCAAGAAAAAGGATGCCGTTGCCAAGATCAAGACCTACCTCGCATCGCTGGATGTCTATCTTGGACGCCAGGAGTATTTCATCGGCGAGCAATATACGCTGGCCGATGTGACGCTGATGCCGATTCTGTGGCGGCTGGAGTCGATCGGTATCGACACGTCGGCATGGAGCAATCTGGAGGGCTATATGGACCGTCTGTTCGAGCGGCCGGCATTCGAGCGCTCACTCTCCGAATATGAGCAGATGCTCCGTAACTATTGATTCTGCATAGTCCCTGCGGCTTATTGCGGCTTATTGCGGGGGTGCTAAAATCAATCGGCTGTGCGTGGCAGGCCGGGAGAAGCATGGTGAGCGCTGTCACTGTTGATCCGTTTCCGGCGACGTTAGCATGCCGGCGCTGTCGATAAAGCGCTTGGGGGGAAGTGTTCATTGTTTCGTGTCATTCAACCGGGTGATCGGGAGTGGGAGCGGGCGACCGGCTTTATCCGGGAGACCTATGCCCGGGCCTACGGCGCCAGGATTGACAGTTTCATGCCGAAAATCATGTATGTCACTGATGCGCAGGGGCAATATCGTGCTGTTATGGGTTTTCGGCTGGCCGGCCAGGAGGCGCTGTTTCTTGAACAATATCTGGACGATCCGATCGAGGATGTGATCTCGCGTTATCTCGGTCGGCCGGTCAAGCGATCGGAAATTGTTGAAGTTGGCAATCTGGCAGAGGCTGAGCCGGGCGGCGCGCGCATGGCGCTGATCGGCGGCACGGCCTATCTGTGGTCGCTGGGCTGCCGCTGGCTGGTCTTCACCGGCGTATCACGCATGCGTAACTCGTTCCGTCGGCTGGGGCTGGATATCTGGGAACTGATGGCTGCCGACGAACGCATGTTGCCGCCTGAGGAGGTGGCCAAATGGGGGACCTATTACGATGGCAACCCGGTCGTCTGTTTCGGCGATATCAAGCAGGGCCATGATAACCTGCAGGAGCTATGGGCCAGCCTGCGCGATACCTGGGCTGCGGCCGAGGAGGCCGGGCTGAAGGATGCCGCGGCACTCGGGAGCGATAATGGAGTGTCTGTTTGACCCGGGCGGCGGAAGCCGGCCGGGTGCTGGCGGTGCTGGCTGCCCATGCCGGGCAGACGCCGGATCGGCCGGCGTTGGAGGGGGGCGACGTCTTTCTCGGTTACCGGGCATTGCAGCAGGCAGTGGACGCACTGGCCGCGGAGCTGCGCGCAAGCGGTGCACGCACGGTGGCGCTGGCCACCGATAATACGCCGGCCTGGATTATCGCCGATCTGGCCTGCCTGCAGGCCGGGATTCCGCTGATCCCGCTGCCGCACTTCTTCTCTCCGGCCCAGACTAGCCATCTGCTGCGCCGCGCCGGCGTGGACGCGGTCATCAGCGATCGCGCCGATCAGTTATTGTCGCTGCTGCAGCAGCTGTCGATTGAGCATCAGTCGCCGCAGTCGCTGGCGAGTGGCTTGGCGCTGATTACCATTACAACAGACGATGCCACGCTGCCGGCGGCATGCGCGAAAATCACGTTTACATCCGGCTCGACCGGCGAGCCGAAGGGCGTATGTCTGAATCAGGGCGTTATGGAAACGGTTGCATCATCGTTGGCCGGCGCGACGGCGGCGACATCCGATGATCGTCATCTGGCGCTGCTGCCCTATGCGACGCTGCTGGAGAATATCGGCGGCATCTATGCGCCGTTGCTGGCAGGGGCGACAATCATCGCGCCGGGCATGGCGGCGGTCGGCATGAGCGGCGCCAGCGGGCTGGATGTCGGTCGCTTTGCCGCAGCGCTGCACAGCTATGGCGCGACAACCTGCATCATGATTCCGCAGATGCTGCATGCGCTGGTCACGGAGCTTGAGCAGGGCGCGCCGCGACCGC
>CAYSMR010000253.1:0-2435 GCA_964432195.1 uncultured Zetaproteobacteria bacterium
CTCTCGGAGCAGGAGGCGGACGGCTATCAGCAGCGCTACCTGGCGCTGATACGGCATCCGGCATGGGAGCATGCCGGCCAAAACATCCATCTTTCGATCAAGGCCAGCGCCCTTTATTCGCAGTTCAACGCAGCAGCGCCGGAGGACAGCATCAGGGTGATCAGGCGACGCCTGTGTCCGTTATTGCGCCAGATTCGCCAGTCGGGCGGGGGCGTCACCCTGGACATGGAGCACTATGATGCCAGGCATATTATCCTGCAACTGTTCAAAGATGTGTTGATGGAGCCGGAATTCGCCGACTGGGGCGACGCGGGCATCGCCGTGCAGGCCTATCTGAAAGAGTCGGAGAGCGATCTGCACTCCCTGCTTGCATGGGTCAGGGCGCGCGGCGCGCCGATCTGGCTGCGTCTGGTGCGCGGGGCCTACTGGGATACGGAAACAGTCGTGGCCCGGCGCATGGGGTGGCCCTCGCCCGTATGGGAGCAGAAATGGCAGACGGATCGCAGTTACGAGCGTTTGCTGAAGCTGCTTGTCGAGCATCGTGATATCGTGCGCATCGCCGTCGCCAGCCACAATGTTCGCTCCCTGGCGCTGGCCTGCGCCCTGATCGAGGAGGCAGGGCTTCGGCATGACCGGTATGAATTTCAGATGCTCTACGGCATGGGAGACGCGCTGGGGTCAGCGATCATGGAACGGGGACATCCGCTTCGCATCTACGTGCCGACCGGGGCGATGATTCCCGGCATGGCCTATCTTGTCCGGCGGCTGCTGGAAAACAGCGCCAATACTTCCTTTTTGCACAGCCTGCTGATCAATCGCAACGATGCGGCACGATTTCTCACGCCGCCCGCTCCGCCGCGTGATGATGTCTCAGCGCATGCGGGCGACCGGGCGCATGAGGCCGTGCGCCGCTTTACCGATGCGGGTGAGAGGGGCGCACTGACAAAGGCGATTGCGCAGGTGCGCGGTGAAACGGGGGCGCTGCATCCGCTGCTGATTGGCGGAGAGCAGCGCATGACCCTGCAGACGATCCGTTCGCTGAATCCGGCATCGCCGGATGAGCTGGTTGGCGAGGCGGCAATGGCGACAAAGGCGGATGCCGATGATGCGGTTCGGGCGGCTGTGGCCGCGCTGGCCGACTGGAAGACGCGCCCGGTCAGCGAACGCGCAGGCCTGCTGCGGGCTGCGGCGGGCCTGCTGCGGCAACAGCGGGAGGCCTTCGCCGCATGGGAAATTATCGAGGCCGGCAAGCCATGGCGCGAGGCCGACGCCGATGTGGCCGAGGCGATTGATTATCTTGAATATTATGCCGCGCAGGCCGAGCGGCTTGGTTCGGGATGCAATTTTGACGTGGCCGGGGAGAACAATCGCTACAGCTATGAGCCGATGGGCGTCTGTCTGGTTATATCGCCATGGAATTTCCCGCTCGCCATTGCCACGGGAATGCTTGCCGCCGCCATTGTCTGCGGCAACTGCGTTATCCTGAAGCCGTCATCGCAAACTCCGGTTATCGCCGCGCTGCTGGTTCGGCTGATGCATGACGCCGGCCTGCCGCCGGGCGTGGTTAATTATTTGCCGGCGGCGGGGGACAGCGTCGGAGAATATCTGGTCTGCCACCCGCAGGTGGATATGATCGCCTTCACCGGCTCCAGAGCGACAGGCGTGCGCATCCGGCAGCAGGCGGCCGCATGCATGAGCCGGCAGCGCCATATCAAGCGGGTCATCGCCGAAATGGGCGGCAAGAACGCGATTATCGTGGATGATGATGCCGATCCGGATGATGCGGTGGCCGGAATTATTGCTTCGGCCTTTGGCTATGCCGGCCAGAAATGCTCCGCCTGTTCCCGCGTCATTGTCCTCGACGGCAGACATGATGCGTTGCTGAAGCGACTGGTCGGGGCGGCCGAGAGCCTTGTTATCGGTTCGCCCGAGCAGCCGGCGACCATGCTCGGGCCGGTGATATCCGCCGGCGCGAAACAGAAGATCGAGCGCTACATAGACGCTGGTCGCAAGCATGCCGCGCCGGCGCTGATTCGCCAGGCGGAGGGTGAGGGCTATTTTGTCGGCCCGGCCATTTTTTCACAGGTTCACCCGGATGACCCTCTGGCCCGCGAGGAGATTTTCGGGCCGGTGCTGGCGGTGATGCGGGCGGCGGACTTCGGCGCCGCCCTGGATATCGCCAACGACTCGGATTATGCCCTGACCGGCGGCGTATATTCGCGTAATCCGCAGCATTTGCAGCTGGCTGCAACAGGCTTCGAGGTTGGCAACCTGTATCTGAATCGCGGCATTACCGGGGCGATGGCGGGGCGCAATCCGTTTGGCGGCTTCAGAATGAGCGGGGCCGGGCACAAGGCCGGCGGCCCGGACTATCTGCTACAGTTTATGCGCGAGAAAACAGTGACCGAAAACACCCTCAGACGCGGCTTCGCGCC
>CAYSMR010000254.1:0-2429 GCA_964432195.1 uncultured Zetaproteobacteria bacterium
CCGGGTCAATATTCATCGTATGCTCCTTCATTTCCTATCCATCCTCATCTCCGCAGACCTCTCGTTATTCTTCCCCGTCCGTACGCCGCTCAACGGTGCGTCTGCGAAACGGGCCCGGACTTGGTACGTATGCAGTAGAGGGGCTCCACCCGGCAGCACGGCAACCATGCCGTCGCCGGAGAGTCCGGTGTGGGCCGCATCCATGATGCAGTCGGCAATCGCATCGGCTTCGGATGCTCGGCAGAAGATTTCGATCCGGGCATGGATGCACATCATGTCCGGGCGATAGAAGTTCTGATACTCCCCGTAGCCGCGCACCTGACTAACGCTAACGCCGGATACCCCGACCGCCTACAACGCCGTTTCCACCGCCTCCGGCTTTTCGCTGGCGATCATGGCTGTAATCTTCCTGTACTGCATGTCGCGCTCCTGTTGATAACCCATTGTCCTATCCCTTTGCTGGCGGCTTGTTGCAGCAGGCTGCCTGCCCCGATGCCAGGTGATCCAGTTCGTTCTCCTCGGTGTAGCGCACCCAGCCGCGCTTCAGTCGCTCGGCCCAACCGGAGCCGATCGCAGCACCTGCCTGCGCCAGCGCCGCCTCGACCTGCCCGGCGGTCACCTCCAGCAGGTTGTAATCAATCGAGAGGCGGTCGCCCTCGATGCTGATATTACGCACGCCCATCAGCCGCTTCAGCTCCACCATCAGCGCTTCGCGCTGCAGGCCAATAACCGGTCGATCCAGCGTGAACGAGCGCCGCTTGATAATCTGCCGACCAGCCCGCGCCGGCGACTGCTTGCCGATATAGAGACCTGGACGGGCAAGGAAGTTCTCCCGGCACTGCTCCATGCAAAAGCGGTATTCAATGCCCAGATGCTCGGCCCGGATATCCGAATCCCGGGCATCCATGCCGCATACCGGGCAAGTGTGATGTTCCATATGCAGAGCGCTCATCGGATGCCTCCCCTAACGCTGGACTGCCGTTCGCGCGACCGACAAAAGAGCCACACGGCGCCCCGCATCACTGCGCGCCGCCATCGGTAAACTCGATGCCGCCAAAGTGCTTGGCGCCGTCGGCGGTCTTGAACAGCACCATCACCTGATGCGGTCCCTTGTGGCCCAGGTCGTAGGCCGCCATATACCAGTCGCCCATCTTCATCAGCATCTTCGATTCGGACTTGCCGTTCGGATGGTTCGCCTTCGAGTTGGCCACCAAATCGGTCAGCACATGACCATGCTGTTCGAATTTCACCATCACATGATAACTGCCGCCCTGCACCCTGCCGGCCGGCGCTTTCATGATATGGAATGTGACCGCATAACCGTCGATCTGTTTTGTCTGCATGAAGCCGCGCTTCATATCGTGCTTCATCTTATGCTGCATGCCGTTGTGCATCTCGCCGTCCATGTGCATGCCGCCATCCATATGAGCGTCCATCCCGGCATGCTCATGCGCCGTTGCCGGCATCGCTGCGGCCATCACCGCCAGCGTTGAAATAATTATCACTGTTCTGTTCATGATTTCCGTCCTGGGTCGGGTATTTTCCCGGTTTTATAAATAGCATTGAGAATGCTGACCGTGGTCGGCGAAGCCCACGGGAATGCGCCGATTACCTTTTCGACATAGCCCCCGCGCCGGTTGATAATGAAGGTCTCCGGATATTTAAATACGCCCAGTTTCGCGCCGGCCAGCTGCTTGCCGCCCTTGTCCCAGAATACCGGGAACGGGATGTGGTTCGCCTTGATAAAGTCGCGTACGTCGTCGCCGTTTTCATCGGCTGCCAGTCCAATCACGGTGAACTTGTTCGACGGCAGCAGCCGGGAGAGACGAATCAGATCCGGCATCTCCTTACGACATGGCGGGCACCAGGTGGCCCAGACATTGAGCACAATCACCTTACCGGCGAACTGCTCACGGCTGCTGACCTGCTTGCCGTCGAGCGTCGTCATCTGAAACTCCGGCATCGCCTTGCCCTTGACCGGCAAGCCGCCTGCGGCCCGGCTATCGCTGCCCTGATCACCGCCCGAGCAGGCCACCAGCAGCAGTCCAAACATCGATATCCATAGCAGTCGTTTCATACTCTCCTCCCTGATCAATAACGGTGAAATACGCTAATCTTGCCGGTCTTGTCGAACGCCAACACGCTGTAGCCCTGCGGCTTCAGGCCGGCGGCCTGCATGCCCGGCGACTTCATCGGCATGCCCGGCGCAGTCAGACCGACGATATCGGGCCTCTCCTTCAACAGCCGCTCGACATCTGCCGCCGGCACATGGCCCTCGATCACATAGCCATCGACAATAGCCGTATGGCAGGAGGCCAGTTTTTCGGAAACGCCGAATTTTTCCTTGATCGCATCCATATCCTCGCGCTTGTGCACAACAACGCTGAATCCGTCCTTGCGCAGATGATCGGCCCAGCCGGTGCAACATT
>CAYSMR010000255.1:0-2347 GCA_964432195.1 uncultured Zetaproteobacteria bacterium
AACGTGTTAACTGCATGAAACAATTATACATATTTCAGTTAATGTTAACAGGCCCTAATTCGGTGCTTCCGCGCAGCCCACGGATGGGCTGCCAACAGGTGAGCGGCAGGAGGATGCTGAGCTGATTGCAGGCAGGATGTCTTCAATCAGCATCTCCTGGAGCTGAATTCTCTGCTGTAAACGGATTTGCTTGCAAACAGGGGGGGGGGGGCCTATGATCGCTCGCAGTAAACCTATAGGGAGGTAATTATGCATTTGGAGACATTTATTCCTGTATTTCTGATGTTTGCGGTTCTGGGGCTGATTCTGCCGACAGTGCTGTCTGGCATGGCTCTGAACGGTCGTACGCACGACTAACAGGTACAACGCTTGAGAATCAGGCTCGGCAGGCAACTGTCCGGGCCTTTTTTGCTTCTGTTTCAAGCATAAAATTCAGGCACAAAAAAAAACCGCCCATGCCGGGCGGTTTTCAGTAACGCAACGGTTGACTGTTACTTCTCGATGGAACAGGCCAGCTCTTCCTGAATCTTGCCGGATTCCACTTCATCAATGATTTTCTGGTAGTGCTCGTTTACCGGGCAACCGCAGGTGTGCTGGGTGGTTGCATGCAGACGGGCCTGCTCGACGTGCCACTGTGCAACTTTCAAATGCTGATCAACGTTCATATAGATATCCTCTTCAATGATGTATCGGGACAGGTTCCGATCTGAAGCGCAGCCTAGCAGCGCCACCTGCAAAATAAAATTACCACGCATTTTCCGGCTTTTCTGCTGCTCGCCGGTCAGTGTTCTTTTCTGGCCAGGACAGTCGGAGTCGGCTTGAGCAGCGGATTGGCGGCGGCGGATGATATCGGCCGGGATACGCAGCCTGCTGCCGCACTTCAGCAGCAGCGACAGGCGCGGATTGGCCTGCCGCAGCTGGTGTACGGAGATATGGTAGCGGCGGCTGATCGTTCTGAGACTGTCGCTGCGGGAGAGCGTGATAAGCAGATCGTGCGCGGTCTTCCCCGGTAGTCGTTTGCTGATGCTTTCCAGGCGCGTTGTCGGGATGCGTAGCGACAGCGACATTTGCTCTGTATCGAAATACTGGGCCAGTTGCAGCTGCGGATTGAATCTGAATATCTGGTTGACGGGAATTCCGGACTGTTTCTGCAGTACCAACAGATCGACCGGCGCACGCAGCACAACGGTGCGGATCGGGTAGGGGGGTGGGAACGAGAGCGTGCCCTGCTGCTGCAGCGCAACCAGGCCGAGGATATGGCGGATATAGGTTTTGGTGATCGGCGGCAGCGGTAGCCTCCTGAGCCCGTCACCGTTGAGCCACGGATGACGGTCGATGCGCCGCTGCACGCCGTTCGGCCCCAGGTGATAGGCCGCAAATGCCAGTGGCCAGTTGCCGAAGCGGGCATACTGTTTGAGTAGAAAGCGTGCCGCGCTGCGGGTGCTGCGCTCGATGTCGCGTCGGCCGTCGATCGCTGCGGATGCGCAGATCCGATGCGGTATCTGGCATCAGTTGCCACAGGCCGGTCGCGCCAACTGGTGACTCTGCATAGGGATTATAGCTGGATTCGACCACCGGAATCATCTGCGGCGCATGCTGCTGTTGCAGTGCATGGAGCAGCGCGCTCCTGACATAACGGGAGCGGGCGGCTATACGTGGCCAGTGCGGCGCATAGACCCGCATTGCATCAGCTTTGATCGATGCAATTTCGCGGGCCGTCAGTCCGGCCAGCAGTGGACTGGATGTCAGTGTCGGCTGCGCCGGAGGCGAAGGTGCAGCGGTCGGGCGCGACCAGAACGCTTGCAGCCAAGTCGCAACAGGGCGTTTGACGGTATTGTTATCGGCAGCGCTATTGTCGGAGTGGAGCGGCAATGCCGCGCAGCCGGTCAGGAGCAGGGCTGCGATCAGCAGCGGGATTCGAATCATCGTCAACATGGCAGCCACGCTGCGTATGCCGGCTGCGCGGAACTATGACCGGCATCACCTCAGTGCCGCTATGGACTATGGAGATGCTGATTAAAGGCATCCTGCCTGTATAATTAGCTCGGAAAGGCAAAAGCGAGGTTTTGCCTTTCGTGACACAACGTTGCAGGAGAGCAATGTTGCACGCATCGCGCCCAAAGGGAGGCCATGCACGGATGCATGGCATGAAATCAACTAGGGCCTGTTAACATTATTTGATGAATTCGATAATCAAAGCGAAGTAGATAAAGAATGAGAATGTGACGTCGAGTTTTTCGAACCTTGAGAATATCCGTTGAAAGCCCTTGAGTCTTCTGAACAGTCGTTCGACGAGGGTGTAAGAAGTTTTGTGTAAACGGTATTGGTTTATTGCCTCGGCATCCTG
>CAYSMR010000256.1:0-2340 GCA_964432195.1 uncultured Zetaproteobacteria bacterium
ACATCGAAGCCGAGCGCTGCCGCAGTCATGTCGCGATCGATCGGGAATGTCGTGCCGGCCAGCGCCGCCGAGCCGAGCGGACAGCGATTCATGCGCGCGCGCGCATCGAGGAAACGGCTGGCGTCGCGTTCGAACATCTCGACATAGGCGAGCAGGTGATGCCCCAGCGTCACCGGCTGCGCCGTCTGCAGATGGGTAAAGCCCGGCATGATCGAATCGGCATGAGCATCGGCCAGCGTCACCAGCACGGACTGCAGATGGCGGATGCGCGCCACGACCGCATCGGTGCGGCGGCGCAGATAGAGGCGGGTATCGGTCGCCACCTGATCATTACGCGAGCGGGCTGTATGCAGGCGCTTGCCGGCATCGCCGATCTTCTCGGTCAGGCGCGATTCGATATTCATATGCACATCTTCCAGCGCAATCGTGAACTCGAACTCGCCGCTCTCGATCTCGCCGGCGATCTCGTCGAGGCCGCGCAGGATCGCATTGAGATCCTCATGCGCGAGAATGCCCCGCTCGCAGAGCATGCGGGCATGCGCCTTCGAGCCGGCAATATCCTCGGCATACATGCGCGCATCGACATCCGTGGATGCATTGAACGCTTCTACAAATTCATCAGTCGGGGACTCGAAACGACCGCCCCATGGTTTTTCGGACATATGGACCACCTGCCAGCAAGATGCGGCAACTATAGCCGCCCCACTCCGATAACGGAAACATCGCGCCGCAGTCTATCGCTGCTGCGCTCAATAATGCGGCGGCGGCGACTCCTCATCGGGCCGGGCCAGAGAGCTGCCTCCGGACTGCTTCAGATGGGCGAGCAGCCGTTTGACATCGCGCTCCAGCCGGTCGATCTGCTGCTGCTGGCAGATCACCACCTCATTGAGTTCGGCAATCGTGTGATCCTGATAGGATATTTTGGTTTCCAGTTCGATCAGGCGCTCTTGCATGCGGCGATGCTAGCGCCTTGCCGATTTATTGCACCGGCTGCACGGGGCTCAACCAGCCGACAGTGCGCTCACGCCGACTGGCGGGCGCCGAACATGATAATCGCCATGCCGAACAGCGCCACGGCCGAGCCGACCAGATCCCACAGCGTCGGACGGACGGCATCCACAATCCAGAGCCAGATCATCGCCACCGCCACGTAGACGCCGCCATACGCCGCATAGACGCGGCCGGCATCGGTCGGATGCAGCGTCAGCAGCCATGCAAACAGGGCCAGACTGAATGCTGCCGGCAGCAGCAACCAGACCGAACCGCCCTGCTTCAGCCACAACCAGGGCAGATAGCAGCCGACAATCTCGGCCACGGCAGTCAGCGCAAACAGCGAGAAAGTCTTGAGCATGGGCACACCCTAGCATCTGTTGGACATTTTTCACCGGCTGCCTAGAGTGCGCGCCCGCGCCGGGCTGCGCTGTTTTTCAAGACGGGCGGTTCAAGACAACTTCAAAACAACAGGCGCACGCCGTGACGGGACAACCCGACGGCGCAACATATGGAGGAGACACCATGACTGATTATGTAATCGAAGCCGAGCTTCGCGACGAGACCGGTCGGGCCGCCACGCGCCGCCTGCGCCGCGCCGGCAAATTGCCGGGCATCATCTATGGCGGCGGCAAGCCGGACCTGGCCATTACGATGGACTACAACACCGTATCCAAGCTGCTCAATGAAGAGCACTTCCACACCTCGATCCTGGAGATCAAGGTCAAGGGTTCGCGCGGTAAGAACAAGGTGCTGCTGAAGGAAACCCAGTGGGATCCGGTTAAGGATATCGCTACCCACCTCGACTTTTTCCGCGTTGCCGGCAAAGATACGATCACGATGGATGTCCCTGTGGTCCCGGTCAGCTTCGAGAAGGCGCCCGGCGTCGTCAAGGGCGGTCAGATCGACCTCGTCCGTCATACGCTGGAAGTCACCTGCCGTGCCGACTCGATTCCGGACCAGATCGAAGTGGACTGCTCCGACATGGACATCGGCGATACGGTCCATATCGAAGATGTCACGCTGCCGGAGGGCACCGAAGTGCATCATGAGGTCAACTTCACCGTACTGAACCTCTCCGCCACCAAGGGCGGCGATGCCGATGACGAGGAGTCCGGAGCAGAAGAAGCCGCAGCCGAATAAAGACGGAGCAGCTGATGAAACTGCTTGTCGGCCTGGGCAATCCGGGCAACAAGTATGCGGAGACGCGCCATAACATCGGCTTCCGCTTTCTCGATCTGCTGGCCGAATCCGAGGGGCTGCGCTTTGCCGCAGCCCCTCGTTTTCGTGCCGAAACCGCCCGCTGGGAGAGCTCAGCCGGCCCTGTGCTTCTGGTCAAACCGCAGACCT
>CAYSMR010000257.1:0-2302 GCA_964432195.1 uncultured Zetaproteobacteria bacterium
GTCGTTGCAATATTACATGTGAGACAAAGAAGTGGGCCCGGCAAGGTAATCGGCAGAGCCGTGGTCCACGCTACCGTTTTGCATGATGGCAATGTGGTCGGCGGCGGGGTCGGAGTAGCCTCCGTTTTGGTAATCGTCCCATTCTATGGCAATGGACGGGGTGACACCTAGGTAACCCAGGCCGCCGCCGCCTGCGCCGAGGGCCGTGTTGGTTTGTGCCAAAACGAAGACTATGCCGTCGGCACCGTTGCCGTCTTTGCAGCCGAAATTGAATCGCATGGAAAAGAAAAACGGCACGTTGAGGTCGATGGTGGCGGTGGAGAAAATAGACCCCGCCTGGCCGGGCTGGTCGGCCGTCAACTGGTAACAGTCACCCGAAGACGGAACGGCATTGCCATTGGTCACAAACGATTGTGCGGCGGCCTCCCGGCTGAATAGAAGTCCGAAAATCAAAAGAAAGAGGCCGGTGCACCTGCCGCACCGGCAGGCATAAAAGGGTGTTTGTTCCATGTCTTGCGTTTTCCGGGGTGAAGGTACGGCGATTTTGGGAAGTCATCGAATGGGGAGGGGGATGGGTTCTACATTCTTGACACGGCCTGTGCATGTTAAATTTCTGGCCTCCCGTTGCAAATAAAAAATATTTCCCATATATTGCGCATCTAACGTTCTCGCCTGAAGCTCCGCAACATCTTGATACCTTACAAGTTTGGAAAATCATTCCCCCATGTGCATCCCTGTTTATCACCTTATTTTTCACAATTTAAAACCGATTCATCATGAACCGCAAAAATCTGATTACAACGCTCCGCAGGAGTGGCTCCCTCGTAAAAAATGCAGCCTTTCTTTTCTTTTCTTTTCTTTTCTTTTCTTTTCCCGGCAGGATAAATGCCCAAACATCTGACTTTGGTGTGGAGGCTTGCCGGGTAATGCAGGCCACCAACCCACCCGGTCAGGATGCGAATTGTTTGCTTCCGGGGTGTTTCCGATTTTATTACGACATTTATATCGTTCCAAAAGATGTCTACAGTCCTGCCAATTTTGTGTTCAACAGCCTGGACATCGCCGCACAATTGATTGTGGACGGTGTGAACATTTCGCAAAACCCTGGTACAGATGCCCTTTCCGGAATAAACCCAGCCGTGACAGAAGCCTGCCTGAATGGAGCATATAGCACTTATTTAGTGACCCCGACAGCTGGAGATGTAGGCTTTTCCATGCCCAACCAAAGTCCGCCTTATTCATTTCCCATCAATGGTCAGCCGTATTACCTTTTCACCATAGTGGTGGATGGATTTCCCGGCGAACAAATAGATATTGATATGAGTGCAAACTATCAGTATGGAACCTTTGCGATGGAAATGTTTACTTCCAATATCTGTGGTTTCACACCCACAGGAGTCACCTTTCCCGAACCGGCCGCCTGTGCTTCTCCCGGCCCCTGTATAGAGTTCGGGCAGGTGGCAGGCGGGGGCAATATACCCGCCATTATTCCGGTAAACCTCACAGATGGGGCATCTGCCATTGAAGAGATAGACATCAAGATAGATGTTGCCTTTGACAACTTGGTGGAAATCCCGGCCATCATCAGTGGAGACATAGCCGCTGCCAATGTAGAGGTATTTATGAATTCTTCCGGCGGCTATACCATCTATGCGAATCAAAGAGACATCACGAATGCGACGGGATTCCTGTTCAGGATTCAAATCAACGGGCCGGTTTTTATTTCCAGCGGCGGCACCGCCACGCTGACCATGGAAAATGCCAGGTACGAGCCCCTTAACGGAACCTGCTGCAAACCATGCTTGGATGTACCCGAACAGGTTGTTTTCACAGGCTATCCCGATTGTACGGAAGATGTGACAGTGCGGGTGGATGCCATTTCCGTGCAGCAGGGCGGCCAATGTAGCGAGAT
The DNA here is from genome assembly GCA_964432195.1 of uncultured Zetaproteobacteria bacterium. Lineage (GTDB taxonomy): Bacteria > Pseudomonadota > Zetaproteobacteria > Mariprofundales > Mariprofundaceae > Mariprofundus. The sequence goes on from CAYSMR010000257.1 coordinate 1,913, forward strand.
ACTCTTGAATGTATCCTTGAATTGGACAGGTCCGCCGAGTACAAGAGATTTCTATAAACTCGCGCTCGTCTGCGATTTGGAAACATCGGGTGGCGTATCCATCGTAGGGTTAGGTGCCCAGGATTTCGCATGCCCCGTAGGCCAACAATACTGCGATCCCAACAGCAATACCTGCTTCGAGATACTGGATGCCAACACCTTCCGCTATTGTTTCTGGTCGTCCACCCCAGTTCCCATAACGAATAACACGGGGTTTCAGGTCAAGCTTAATGTTCCTTCCGGCTGTGTTGAAAACGTAGTCTTCCGGGAGGCCTACATAGACCTGACCGGAGGAGGAATTGGCGTGGCTTGCGTGCCTGCCAGGTTTGTGGACCCGGCCGATTTCCCGAT
>CAYSMR010000258.1:0-2294 GCA_964432195.1 uncultured Zetaproteobacteria bacterium
GTTATGAATTTACTACAGTTGGCACTGATCGATGCTTAACCGGACAGCAGTGAGATTATATCTATCCATGCCGGAATGACTGAGTTGACCATATCACCGCTTGTCCGGCTTCCAGACAGCCTCAACCCTGATAGCTGCTTGCCGCGACGGCGATGCGCTCGGCCAGGCTGCGCACGGCCATCGTCAGGAAGTTGACCAGATCCGAGTCCCGGCGGTAATTGGCCGAGTGCAGGTTGGATACGCGGCCGTCGGCAACGAATTGGAATGCGCTGCCCCACTTCTCGGAATGATTGCGATCGTAAACGGCGATCGGGATGCCGCCCTGTTGTTTGACCAGCGAGAAGCATGGGATGTCGGTATAGCCGTCGCCGACGAAGACCATCTGATTGACCGGAATGCGAATCTGGTCCGGCGGCACGCGCTTGTTGACTGCAAACGGCCGGCCGCGCGAGGCCTTGCCGATGATCCCTTTCTGGATCTGGAAGATATAGCGGGTCTTGTCGGTGAAGCTGATAATCTTGCGCGGCGTCACGGCCAGCCCCGCATCATCATAGTGGAACTCGGAGGCCCAGATATCAGTGAACTCGTGCGCGATCGCGGTATGGCGCAGCACATCGCCGATGCCGGAGCTGATCAGGTAGAACTCCAGCGTCACGCGGGGATTGGTATCCCGCACGACCGATCTCAGATGCGCGAACACGTCGCCCACGCCGTCGAACAGCGGCAGCAAGCCGCCCCATTCGGCCAGCGTATCGCGGGTCATCGGCCGGAGGTGGCCGGCGTGCGATGCTTCGATCATATGGTGTAGATAGGCCGGCACCGGATCCCAGTCATCAGCCATCATGGCGCCGACCTCTTTCCAGAATGTTTCGACATCTTGCAGACCGGCATGGCGGAGGAAGCCGGTCGTACTGTCTGGTCCCAGCGTGTCATCAAAATCAAATACGACTGCGATTCGTTCCTGCATTTCTCCCCTCTTCTATACGCTTTACTGTTTATATTCCTGCTTCTATTCAGCCAGTTATAACTTTAATCTTATCCAAAACATAAACACAATATCACAAGCTCTCTCCCGATCATACGCGCCCGGCCGGCACCCTGCGGTACCTGAAAATCATTACCAGCATCAACAGGCAGCACAGAGTGCCGAACAGTGAAACCGCCGCCATGACCCACTGGTTCAGATGCAGATAGTAGGCGAAGATCGCCGATGCGGCGGTGAATACGACCCACTGCATCATCGAGATGCCGTCCACGTCGCGCGTTTTGATAGTCATGCGCAGCTGATCGACAAAGCCGACTGTAAAAGCGAGCGCAGCCAGCGAGCCCAGCAGCTGCCAGATATCGATTGCGGCGTTATTCATATGCGGCCTCTGTAGCGGCGTGACTGTTGCCGATCCGCTGCAGCGCCGCCATCACTTCATCCGATGCAATATTTTCAAAGCGGTGGCCACCATGCTCGAATGTGATTACCTCAACTGCGTCACGGTAGAGCGCCAGTGTCTGATGCGCATCGATCAGTTCATCGTCCATATTCAGCAGTATCCAGCGCGGCAGCGATCTGCGGCTGTCGATCATCGGGATGTCGCGATAGGAGGCGATCGCAGCTGCGCTGAGCTCGAAGGTCTCGCCGGTAGCAAAATTGGTATGCCGGCCGGCGCTGCTCTGCAGAACGACCGCCGGATTGTGACACGGGTTGAGCATGACCGGCACGGCATGCGGATAATATTCAGCCAGCCGGGAGGCGTAGAACGCGCCCAGAGAGGTACCGACAAAAAACAGCGGCGGCTGATCCAGCTGCGCCTGCAGCGTAGCGAGATTGGCGTCAAATGGCGCGCTGGAGTCATAGGCCAGCTGCCGGACCGGCATGCCGAACGCGCGCTCCAGCGCATCCGCCTTTTCCGACGGATATTTCGGGGCCGATGCAAAGCCGTGAATCAGGCAGATTGTGCGATGCGTTGTCATAACTACTCCGGTGACAGCTGTCGTGTTCCGCCGTTGTGGCGGGATCCGCCACTCTCGCCATTCCGCCGCGCATGTGCCAGCCCTGCTCTGATTCGCCCGGCAGCGTAGCTGCAGACGGACGGCCGAGCAGACCATCGCTTTTGCTTGCCTTTGCCGGGCCCGGCGCGTGGAATATGGGTATGCGTAAGCTTGATATCGCTTCCCTGCCCGAGGCAGTACACAGTGTCTGCCGCCGGATTGCCGCGGCCGGCGGCCATGCATGGCTGGTCGGCGGTTGCGTGCGCGACCTGATGCTTGGAATCAAGCCGAAAGATTTTGATATCGAGGCT
>CAYSMR010000259.1:0-2291 GCA_964432195.1 uncultured Zetaproteobacteria bacterium
CATGCTGGCCGGCCCCGACAAACCCGACGATATCATCGCCTCGCTGGATCGCGGCATTTATGCGGTGAATTTCGGCGGCGGCCAGGTCGATATCACATCGGGCAAGTTCGTCTTCACGACCTCCGAGGCCTACTATGTCGAGAACGGCCGTATTCAGTACCCGGTCAAGGGTGCCACGCTGATCGGCTCCGGTCATGAGGTACTGCAGAAGGTATCGATGATCGGTAATGATCTGCAACTCGACCCCGGCGTAGGCACCTGCGGCAAGGGCGGGCAGTCGGTGCCGGTCGGCGTCGGCCTGCCAACAATCCGCATTGATGAACTGACCGTCGGAGGCACAGAAGCATGAAAACCATTCAGGAGAGTCTGCCGCAGCGCGCAGCGAGGCTGATCGAGGCGGCCCGGCAGGCCGGCGCCGCGCATGCTGACGCGCTGGCCATCTGCGATACCGGCGATTCGATCAGCGTACGCAACGGCGCGGTTGAATCGGTCGAGCGCGAGGATGCGCAGGGGCTGGGGCTGCGCGCGTTTGTCAACACCCCGAACGGGCTCGCCTTCGCGACCGCGTCATCCTCCGACATCTCCGCGGCCGGGCTGGACAAACTGGCCGAACAGGTTGTCGCGATGGCGCGCATCTCCGAGCCCGATCCGGATGCCGTGCCGCCGGTCGGAGCCGCCCACCCGACATCCGATGAACTGGCTGCCTGGCAGCAGCAGCACGATCACGCCGATCCCGGCTGGACGCTGGATGAGGCCCGGCAGGCCGCACTGGAGTGCGAACAGATCGCCCGCGATTACGATGCGCGGATCAGCAACAGCGAAGGCGCCGATGCCAGTTTCGGCAGCACCCGCATCGCCTATGCATCCAGCGACGGCTTTGCCGCCGAGTATGTCAAATCCTCGGCCTCGCTCAGCGTCTCGGTGATTGCCGGCCGCGGCGACTGCATGCAGCGCGATTATGCCTGGCACCGCGCATTCGATGCCGTCGGCCTGCGTTCGCCGCGCGATATCGCTGCAGAAGCGGCCAGCCGGGCGGTTCGCCGACTCGGGCCGGGCGGCATGGAGAGCGGCGAAACCACCGTCCTGTTTGAACCGCGCACGGCAGCGTCCCTGCTCGGTCATCTGGCCGGCGCCGTCAATGGCCGCGCGGTACTGCAGCAGCGCTCGTTTCTGGCCGATGCGCTGAACACGCCGGTCTTCCCCGACTGCGTCCATATCGAGGACAATCCGGATCATGCCGACGGCATGGGCAACCGCCTGTTCGACGGCGAGGGTACGCGCTGCTCGCTGAACCGGATCATCGATGCGGGCCGGCTGAATACATTCCTGACCGATCGCTATGTCGCCGCCCGCCTCGGCCAGCCGGAGACCGGCAGCGCCACGCGCGGCCTGACCGGCGATATCGGCATCGGCGCATCGAATCTGATCTGGCAGCCCGGTAGCCGGTCGCAGGCCGAGATCGTGCGCGAGATCGGCAACGGCCTGCTGGTCACGGAACTGATCGGCTTCGGCGTCAATGCCGTCACCGGCGACTACTCGCGCGGCGCCGGCGGCTTCCTGATCGAAAACGGGGAGATCACGCGTTCGGTGCAGGGTATCACGATTGCAGGCAATCTGAAGTCCATGTTCGCCAACGTCATCGCAGTCGGCGCGGACCTGAACTGGTACGGCTCAACGGCCGTGCCGTCAGTCGCGATCGGAGGCATGACGGTTGCCGGTCAGTAATTTCAGGTCGGAGGACAGCTATCTGACCACGAAGCGCTCGAAAAGCACGAAGATATGAATCGGATAGGTTGAGATGAGCTCGGCCTGCCATGCGGATGGCAGCGCAAACATGCAAAGCGGCTGCTCTCTGTCGATTTCCTTCGTGTGTGCTTCGTGGTGAATCCCTCTTATATCTCCGCCAGCAGAGAATCGATCATCTGCTCGGCTTGAGCGGCATAGCTGCCTCCAAACAGGTTGGCGTGATTGAGGATGTGGTAGAGGTTATAGAGCGTTTTGCGTACCGCGTAGCCGGCATCGAGCGGCCAGACGGCCCGGTAGGCGGCGTAGAAGTCGGTGCTGAAACCGCCGAACAGTTCCGTCATCGCCAGATCCGCCTCGCGATCGCCGTAATAGACGGCCGGATCGAAAATCACCGGTGCGCCCGCCCGATCGAAACTGTAATTGCCGCCCCACAGGTCGCCGTGCAGCAGCGACGGGCGCGGCGCATAGCCGGTAAAGAAGGCATCCAGATCGGCCAGCAGGCGCTCGCCCCGGCGTTGCAGCGCACCGGTAAAGCCATTGCGGGC
>CAYSMR010000260.1:0-2279 GCA_964432195.1 uncultured Zetaproteobacteria bacterium
TTCCGCTCTAACCAGTACCTGGCTGCCCGGCTGCTGGCCGACCCCTCCTTGGAGCCGAACAAGGTGGAGCGGGCGAAGAAGGTCAGTCGCTGCCTGTACGGGCTCCCCTGGTGGCTGCGCGAGGCGCACTACTGGCGCGAACGCGAGGCAGGGCACAAGACGGGAAGGCCCAAAGGACGACTGCAGGATGGCAATAGCAATGATTGGGATGCGTAGGTGAAGTGAATGCCTGTGTTTCCAGTAGTCTTCCAACAGTCTTCCAACAGTCTTCCGGCAGTTTTCCAGCAGTCTTCCGGAGTTTTTTCGGTGTTCTCGTTCCTTGTCACCAGGAAGCGGGTTCTTTCCGGCAGTCTTCCAATAGTCTTCCGACAGTCTTCCAGCAGTCTTCCAACAATTTTCCACTCCGTTCCACTTACTGCATGGGGAAGAACGAAAGACCGAAAAAACGGACTACCCCCTTCGGGGGTAGGTATGGCTCTATTTGGAGGTGCCCAATGATTGATTTGTCTGCCAGCAGCTTTCGCAAAGTTCCTTCTCGATTTCTTTCTGTTGTAGCGATGTCGCCTCAACAGGCTCGCGTTGAGGCTCAGAAAATCTTACAAGAGGGATTGAAGCCGAACATGGCTCGTGTAATCGATTTGCTGTCCGTAGCAGGAGTGCTCCCAGAAGCACGTTTTGGGGTTTCCGGGCGCACTTTGAGATCCTATCGGGCCAAACGGATCCTGGATCGGCTGCCATTCACGACCCAAGAAGTGTCGGAAGTGTTGGAGGCGTACGGCATGCCTGTGGTTGTCGGTTCCGGGCGAAGCATGATCCTTTACACCCTGGGGCCGGTTGGCATTGAGATATCTAAGGAACGGCACGGCGTCTCGCCGCCCACAGGGTATCTGTCATATCCATTGGAACGAACATCGCATGACTTGGTAATGAACGAGATCGTGCTGCAGATTGCCGGCCAGGCCATGGAGAACGGCTGGCGGACAGTGTGGGTATCGAAATACGAGGCTACGCTCTACAACGAAGACGGGGCGGCGATCCTTGAGCCCGATGCCATGCTGCGGCTGACGAAAGACGGAGATGAGCTGGTGTATCTGTTCGAGTTCCACAATGAGGACAAATCCACTCGTGCCCACTCCAAGGTGAGAAAGTACGAAACCGCAGCGTCGTTGGAGAACTTATGGGCCCAGGCCTGGGAAGTGGAAGAGTTTCCCCCTCTGGTCGCGGTTTTCCGCAAGCCGATCGTGGGAACCGGATACAACGAAGCTGTACGGGAAGTATCCCCTCATGTTCAGATATACGGTCGGACGTTGACGGGAGCGTTGAAAGACGATTTCTCGGTGTGGTACCACTTCAACGTGGGGAAAAAGGAGAAACTGTTCCCCTGGCACCTGGAGGACTGAGATGGGTTTGCGTTACTACCGCCGGATACCGATCCTGCCCCCTTGGCTCTACCTCAACATCACCTCGCGCGGATGGAGCGTGACCGTTGGCGTCCCAGGGCTGCGCTTCACCTTCGGCCCAGGGCGCAGAAGCATTAGCACAGGAATCCCAGGATCAGGGATTTCGTGGAGAAAGAGATTCTAGACGGCAGCGATCGGGAGCCTGAACGTGCTCAACCCATCCGAACTTTCCGCCGGTGACGTTCCTCGTCCAGGCGTTCGCGCAGGAAGACTTTGATCAGGGATTGATATGGAACGCCTTGTTCATGAGCCAGTTGTTTGAGCTCGTCGAGCATGCTTTGCGGCAGACGAAGAGAAATGGACTTGGTGGAAGGCTTCAAGTTCGGGAATCGAGCAGGTTTGGCTTCCCCCCACTCCAGGTAGTCAACGGAGTCATGGGTGGCCCAGAATTCGCGTTCCTCGTCTTCGTTCTGGAACTCAGGAATGGGCTTTTTTTGCTTGCTCATAGATTTTTCGCTCCTTACGACTCATATCGCGAGCGGAAATGACGCGGATGCGGTCACCTCGTACGGTAAACACGACGAAAAGGCGACGACCAGCATTGGTGTGTCCCAGCACATAGTACCTGGGTTCGTATCGAGAATGTTTCACGTCCGGGAAAAGCAACAAGGGATGGTTGAAAAAAACTTCTTCGCACTCGACTGTGGAAACGCGATGCTTTTCCCAATTCTTGGTCCGGTTGCCTTCGTCCCAATCGAAGCCGGAAAGCATGGAAAGGTCTGGCGCCTCTTTCATGGTTGTATATTACCAGTATATACACTGTGCGTCAAGTCAGGGAGCAACCATGCCCGTGAAAACCCTGATCCTGGTCGAATCGCC
>CAYSMR010000261.1:0-2256 GCA_964432195.1 uncultured Zetaproteobacteria bacterium
CATATCTCCTGTCGATCAAGCGGCGTTAACCTGATCCTCTTGTGCATCACCATGAATACAGAAACTCCTTATCCTCAGAAATTCTGTAAACAACGCGATAAATTCCTACACAGAAGTTTTTCAACAGTCTGCTAGGGGGATGCCGATTTATTGCCATCCTGGCAAAAACCGGACTGCTCAGGCAACAGCGCGGTTTTGCCATCGCTTGCAAACCAGACGCTTGCGCGCCCGGTTTGGGCAGACCGTCCATGGCCTGCGCGGCAAACGCTGATAATCAGTGCCTCCGCAGGGCGATGCCGATTTATTGCTATCCCAGCCGCGATCAGCTCTCGAGAATGAATGTGACCGGGCCGTCATTGGTCAGGCTGATCTGCATATCCGCGCCGAAGATGCCGCTCTCGATCTGCGCGTGGCGCTGCCGAAGTTCGGCGACCAGCGCTCCGAACAGCCGTTCGCCGTCGGCCGGCGCCGCAGCATCGGAGAAGCTGGCGCGCGTTCCTCTAGCCGTATCGGCGGCGATGGTGAAATTGGGAACGATCAGCAGCGCGCCGCCGCGCGCTTGCAGGTTCAGGTTCATGCGCCCGTCGCGATCGGTGAAGATGCGATAGGCCAGCAGCCGTTCGGCCATGCGCCGCGCGCTCTGCTGATTGTCGCCGCGTTGCACGCCGACCAGCGCCAGCATGCCGGCTCCGATTCGGCGCGTGACCGCCTCTCCCTGATGTTCGAAGTTCAGGGACGCGCTGCTGACGCGCTGAATAATGGCCCGCATAATCCGCCTCCTTGCCAGATTCGTTGTCGGGGCTTATGCAGTACATCCCCTGGCTGTTCTGCTCGCCAAACCCGCGCCTGCAAACTAAATTGCCGTGATGGATAAACGCAAGCGCAGCGCGATCTGGTCGTGGGCGATCTACGACTGGGCCAACTCGGCCTATGCGACGACGGTCATGGCCGGCTTCTTTCCGGTCTTTTTCAAGCAGTACTGGGCCGCCGGCCTGAGCGCCAATGAATCGACCTTCTGGCTGGGGCTCTCCAATGCCGGCGCGGGCCTGCTGATCGCGCTGCTGGCGCCGGTGCTCGGCGCGATGGCCGATCAGGGCGGGCTGAAGAAGCGGATGCTGCTCAGCTTCACGGTGATGGGCGTGCTGATGACCGCGGCGCTGTTCCTAGTCGGTCAGGGCCACTGGCTGCTGGCCGTGCTGATCTATGCCTTCGGCGCGATCGGCTTCTCCGGGGCCAATGTCTTTTATGATGCGCTGATTGTCGATGTCGCGGCGGCGCGGCAGCTGGATCGGGTATCGGCGCTCGGCTATGCGGTCGGCTATATTGGCGGTGGCCTGCTCTTCGCGCTCAATGTGCTGATGACGCTGCATCCGGACTGGTTCCTGCTGGCCGACCGGGCCGAGGCGGTGCGCTGGTCGTTTATCAGCGTCGCGCTCTGGTGGGCGCTGTTTTCGCTGCCGCTGGCGCTGTGGGTGCATGAGCAGGGCGAGGTGGAGCGGCCGCGCTGGCGCGATGCGGCGCGCAACGGCTTCGGCCAGCTGCGCGAGACCTTCCACCACCTGCGCGGGCTCCGGTCGGTCTGGCTGTTTCTGCTGGCCTATTTCCTCTATATCGACGGCGTCAATACCGTGGCGCGGATGGCGGTTGATTACGGCCTGTCGCTGGGCTTTGACGCATCGGTGCTGATGACCGCGCTGCTGATGACACAGTTCATCGCGTTTCCGGCCGCGCTGGCGATGGGCTGGCTGGGCGAGCGCTGGAGCGCGCGCGGCGTGATCCTGCTCAGCCTGGGCGTCTATTCCGCGGTTTGCATCTGGAGCTCGACCATGCAGCAGGCATCCGATTTCTACTGGCTGGCGGCGGCGATCGGGCTGGTCATGGGCGGCGTGCAGGCGTTGTCGCGCTCGATGTATGCGCGCCTGATCCCCCGCGATCAGGCGGCCGAGTTTTTCGGCTTCTTCAATATGCTCGGCAAATTCGCAGCCGTAATGGGCCCGGCGATGATGGGCGTGGCCAGCATGCTCTCGGGCAGCAGCCGCGTCTCGATTCTGGTGATCGTACTCCTGTTCATCGCCGGCGGCGCGCTGCTTTGCTTCGTCGAGGATCGCCGCGCCGACAGAGATGCGACTGCGCGGCAGTTGCCTTGATGAAGTGCGCTGATGGACTGTAACCCCCGAAATATGGGCGTTCTGTTGTGTGCTTGAGACCTCTGCGCATCTGGTGTTTGCCCCGCTTGGGGTGCTCGATGGCATTTTT
>CAYSMR010000262.1:0-2231 GCA_964432195.1 uncultured Zetaproteobacteria bacterium
CTTGCCCTTGAGGTATCGAGACACCTTCTTGGCTGGCCGTCGGGCTTTGTCCTGTGCTGGCCGGCCACGGCATAGATATAGAAGATCACGCTCATCAGCAGCATGATATTGCCCATGCTCGGAATCGAGCGCATCAGCGTCGCCACAATCAGGCGCAGTTCCGGAATGACCGAAATCAGGCGCAGCACCCGCAGCAGCCGGGCCAGGCGCGCCAGCATCGCCAGCTCGCCGGTGCTCGGCAGCAGCGCCAGCAGAATAATCGTGAAATCGAACAGGTTCCAGCCGCTGCCGAAATAGCGCTTCAGATCCGGCGCAACGGCGTACATCTTCAGCGCCGCCTCGATGATAAAGATCGCCAGCACGATGCGGTTGCCCCAGCTGATCAGATTACCGTATTCGCTGACAATCTCCGCCGATGTCTCCAGCCCGATCAGCACGGCGCTGAGCAGGATGATGCCGATAATAAAAAACTCGAAGACACGGTGCGCCACAATGCTCTGTGCCAGTCTCTGCATATTCACTCCATTGCCCGTACCGGGCCGGTGCGCATTGTGTAAACAGCGCCGGCCATTATCAACCGGCGCCATTGTCCGGGAAACCCGGGGAGATGCCGATCTGCTGCCATCCCGGCAAAATACAGTTCGTCATGGCGCGCGGAAACGCCGCATTAATCGCCGCTTTCCTAGCCGCCAAGAGGCCGAAATAGAGCAGCGTCAGATCATCCGCACCGCTGTTATGGAGCGCGTGCATCTCGCCGGAATCGATCCGGATTGCAGCTCCGGCCCGGATCGGATACAGCGCGCCGTCGACAAGCAGTTCGCCGGCACCACCGAGCACGTAGAACACCTCGGTCAGATGCTTGTGCGCATTCACCCGCTCGCCCGGCTTCAGGCATGCATGCGACAGGCGCACAGAGGCCGGCAGCTCATGCTCACCGAACAGCACCTGCTTGCTGATGCCGGCCTCATGCGTCACCGCGATGACGCTCATCTGATCCAGATACGTCAGCTTCATATCTCTCCCCCTGCGTGCGCTTTTTTGACAGATGCAGCCACTGCTTTAGTTTGTCCGTATCACTGCTCCGGGGGCTTCAGGATGAGATTCACCAAAAGCCAGACGCTGAAAAATCAGCTGACTGAAACCGTTGCCCTCTGGGGCATCTGCTTCTTTCTGCTGCTCGGAGTCGGTTTCTATGCCTTTTTCCAGGATATCGAAACTTTTCTGACCGACCGCGAAGCGCAACAGCAGATCGATGCCCAGGCCGCCGAACTGGCCACACTGCTGCATGCCGATCCTGATGCGGACCTGCAGGCCGAGCTGCAGGCCTATACCCACTCCCCGACCATTTCCGCCGTCGCGCTGATCGATGCCGGCGGCATCCGCAAAGTCGCCACCGATTCAAGCCTGCAGACGTTGGCCGACGCGCGCGGCGCAGCCGGCTATCTGCGCCTGCAGAATGCCGTTGCGATCGACCCGGCCCTGCATCTCTATACCCGCAAGCTCTATGGCTTCCCGTATACGCTGGCCCTGATCATGGACAGCTCTTCGATCGCCGAAGCGCTGACGATGACCACCGAATTCACACTGCTGCTGATGATGCTGCTGTTGCTGATCTCGATCAAGGCGCTGCACTATGTACTCGGCCGCCGGTTGGTCAATCCGGTCAACCGGCTGCGCAGCGCGATGGAGAGCAGTCCGCCGGCCGATTTTGCCGACAGCATGCCGCAGGAGATCTCGCAGGCGATGAACCTGTTCGAACAGCTGCAGCAGAGCCATGACGTGATGAAAATACAGTTCCTGAAACTGATGGATGCGCTGCCCGGCTGCTTCTGGTGGTCCGATGATGGCAGGCACTATGCCGGCCTCTCCGATAATGCCGGGCCGCTGTTACGCAGCGATGCCGAGACACTGATGCTGCAGCCGCTGTGGGCATGGCTCGCATCGCCCGCTCAGGCCCGCATCAACCGCCAGCGTCTGCAGCAAGCCATCGACAAACAGGAGAGCAGCGTCGATTTCGCCTATCAGCTGCAGCAGGACGGCAAGACCTGCTGGTTCGGCGAGACTGTCACCCTCTCCTATGACGCCAGCGGCAGGCTGGAGACAGTCTTCGGCATCATCAACGATATCAGCAATCGCAAGGAGCGGCAGAAACAGCAGGCTGAGCATCTGGAGCTGGCTCAGCGCATGAAAGCGACGGCAACGCTGGTCAGCGGCATCGCGCATGAATTCAA
>CAYSMR010000263.1:0-2230 GCA_964432195.1 uncultured Zetaproteobacteria bacterium
GCAGGAAGGTATACAGCTCGGTATTGACCTTCACATCACGCGCCAGACGCAGAATTTCCTGCTCGGTTTCCGGCAATTTTTTCACCTTTCGTTCAAAACGTTGTTTCTTGCCTTGCAGGCGTGAAATCTTGTCATTCAGGCCCTGCATCAAGGGGTTGTTTTCGGTAAAGCGGCGTCTCAGCTCGGCATATTTCATCTGCAGTTCGGAAATCTGCTGCTCCAACATCACGCTCTGATCCAGTACGGCCCGGGTTTCCAGACTCAGATCGATCGAACCGCGTTTGAGACGATATGCATTCAATGCCCCTTCGGCAACATCCATGTGCTCCTTCACCTGCGGCAACTGTTGCTGCAAAAATGCCAGCGCCTGCTGGGCATCCTCCGATTTACGTTCGACATTCTGGCGCAGATAGGTGCGCGCAATGGCATCAACTACTTTAACCGCCATGGCCGGATCCGGACTTTCATAGATCAGTTTCAGGATCCCTGTCCGCTTTCCTTTTTCAGAGACTTTAATATCTTGCTGTAAACTTTGTGCTACTTCAACCGGTGACTGTTTCATCATATCAAAGCGGGTTTGCGGAAATTCCGGGGACAGTTTACCCATTAACCGGGGAACAAAAAGAGAGGGGCTTGTTTCGACTGATGAGGGGTCACGTTTGGCGCATTTTGCACAATCAGGATTACGGTGACAGCTTACTAAATACACTTAATTATCCCTCATCGCCTGTCGCCTGTGCCCCCCGTGTCTGGTTTGACATTTAGGTGTTTCATTCTGTAACCGTGCAGACGGATCAAACAATCTCCAGAATCAGGCAACCTTCCGTTCCAAAGTCGAAATCCGTTCTTCATACGCATTCTATTGATCTCCCCGCCATTCGGAACGCTACCCTTTTTCATCTTGAGCACACTCATGCGCCTTGACGGTGCCAGGCATGAGTTATTGAGTCATTCATCGGTAAATCGAAAAACATGCTAGCCACTGATTCACACAGATGAACACTGATTTAAGGAAAGAAGGGGCAACTCTTGGCGCATTTTGGACTCAAGCAACCTTTCTCTCCAGCACCACGATGCGGTCTTCATGACCATCCACTTTCTGCCCCAGGGCACCCTCTCTGGCTTTGCCATTCACCTTGTCGCCGACGGTGCGTATCTCACCAGTCAGCTTTCTATCCAGAGCATGAATCTCCTCTTTCAGTTCCGTACGCACGCCCTGGATTTCTTCCTTCAATACATCATGAGGATGGTTGATCAGATCTATCGCCAATTGATGATCTTCCTTCGTTTCCTTGTGAAAACGTTCCAGTTTTTCATCCAGTATGCAGTGGCCCTCGGCCACCGTTTTCACCTCATGGAGAATCTGCTCCAACATAACCTCAAAATAGCCCAAGCTACCCTCTCTGCGCAACACCCCAGGGCGCCTTCTCTCTCGTAAAACTCGATTCACCTTGCCGCATTCACCTTGTACCCCAGGGCACCCTCTCTGGCTATGCCATTCACCTTGTACTGCTTCTCTTTTTCTGTCATGGATGCCCTCCTGAATCAGACTCAAACCATATTCCCGGAAACTTATGATGTCATGGCTTGATGCCTTAGAATCGAACCCCTTAGCCATCAGGGGAATGGGGAGAAGAGAAAGTGCTGAGATGCCAGACATGGGTTATTCGTTGCCGAACAGGTTCTCTTCAGCCCGACAGACTCCTGGCATCAAGATAGGATACAATATCGCGAAAACACCTTTCCATGGTAACGAACACCTGCACTGCCATCTTAATACCCTGAATCACCACATCTTTATTATCAGGATATTCATGCGTCAACACATTCCTGAGATTGCGATAATCCATCCATGCATCAGCGCTTTCAATTAGCTCCAGCTTCTCCATGCGATCCAACACATCCAGCATACTCATCGAATCGTCATATTCCCCGATGCGATCCAGCACCTCACGAAATAACTTATTTCCCATCAAATCCTGAATCTTGATGAAACGAAACAGAAAAGCGTCAATCACCTTCACTCTTTCCTGATTAATAAAATCCTCTGCTGAAAGCGCATCAAGAAAACAGAACAACTCCCTTCGCGTAGCTGTGGCCCGCGCCAGATGCATCTGAACAGTTTTCACTGTTTCTACAATCATAACCGCACCCCTGTCTTTTTCGCCGTCTGAAATATCGACCGCTCAGCCGAGTTGGGTGTTCGAATAATCAAATCAATTTTCCGAAA
>CAYSMR010000264.1:0-2212 GCA_964432195.1 uncultured Zetaproteobacteria bacterium
CATACGGCGCACCTGCCGATTACGTCCTTCAGATATTTGTAAACAAATCCACGAGGTTGGAATACCCGCACGTACGCGGATGGATGGATTGCGTGGCCATAGTGCTGCTGGTTCAGTCATTTTTTCAGCATGGGCTGGCAGTGTCATACCATCTTTCAGTGCTACACCATTACATAGCTGCAGAATAGCATCATCTGTGATTGCACCATCAACTTGCACCCAATAGGTCTTTTTGAGTTTATGATCGGGATGTGTGATACGATGCTGTAACGCTCCATCATCGGTGAGCAGCAGCAAGCCTTCACTATCACGATCCAGCCGACCAGCGGCATAGATACCGGGCAAGCGGATATAATCAGCCAGTGTCTCGCGCCCGCCCTCATCGGTGAATTGGGTTAGCACCTGAAAGGGTTTATTGAATCGAAGGGTGGTCATGATTATGCCCAACTCTGAATCAGCGCCCGTGATATCGCCAGAGCTTCGGTGCAAGTTGCACTTATACGGTGAATCCAGATCATGGAGCCATTAAAATTATTACGTTTAGGGGTTCTTATGCAGAACGAAGACTTTGTGAATGGTTTACTGGATTTTGTGAAAAGAGCGGTAACACCTTTTCATGCTGTACAGGCCATGGTTAGAATACTGGAAGGTGCAGGCTTTCAACGTTTAACGGAAAAAGAGCAGTGGCAGGTGAAGCCCCAGCCAGCCGGTAGCCGGTATTTTATCACGCGTAATGATTCATCGATAATTGCATTTACCTTACATTATCCATTGACTGACGGCATGTTTATGGTTGGTGCACATACCGATAGCCCATGCCTGAAAGTGAAACCGAATCCGGAATTGATCAATCAGAACTATCTGCAACTGGGTGTAGAGGTTTACGGTGGTGCATTACTCAACCCCTGGTTTGATCGTGATCTGTCATTGGCAGGGCGGGTCAGTTATGTCGATGCAAATAATCAGATTAGCCATCAGTTGATTGATTGGGAAAAAGCTATTGCAGTGATCCCCAGTCTGGCTATTCATCTTGATCGTGAAGCCAATGACAAACGGTCCATCAATAAACAGAAGCATCTGGCGCCGATATTGTTGCAGCTGCCTGAGAAGAGTGACAAAGAAGATGTGACTTTGAATGCACTGTTGCTGGATATGGTCAATGAACAGATTGCAGCGAATGAGCACTGTGCGGCAGATGCCAAACAAGTGCTCGATTATGAGCTGAGTTTTTATGATGTGCAGGCACCTGCTGTGGTGGGTTTGAATGATGATTTTATCGCTAGTGCCAGGCTGGATAATCTACTCAGCTGTTATACCGGCTTGATGGCACTCATTGATCATGAGGGTAGTCAGAATGCATTGCTGGTATGCAATGATCATGAGGAGGTGGGCAGTGTGTCGGCCGCTGGGGCGCAGGGGAACTTCCTTAAATCGGTACTCAAACGATTGGCTGGTGATGAAGAGGCAAGCTCACGTATGCTCGCTTCCAGCATGATGATCTCCGTTGATAATGCCCACGCAGTGCATCCCAATTATGCGGATAAATATGAACCCAATCATGGCCCGCTCATCAATGCAGGCCCGGTCATCAAAATAAATGCCAATCAGCGTTATGCCAGCAATAGTGAAACCAGTGCTCTGTTCAAGCATCTGTGTGATAACGCCGATGTGCCAGTGCAATCATTCGTGGTGCGCTCTGATATGGGCTGCGGCAGCACCATAGGTCCGATTACTGCCAGTGCACTGGGTGTACGCACCGTGGATGTTGGTGTGCCGACTTTTGCCATGCATTCGATTCGGGAACTGGCCGGAAGCAAGGATGCGTTTTATCTCTATGCTGTATTACGGAAGTATTTTGAATAGCGACTCAGGTCGCGTTGCGAACACCCAACGATTGAGTAACGAAATGGTATACTCACCATTTTGTTACTCAAGAGATACTGGTTTCGTAAGCCCGCTTCGCCAAGGCGCGCGAGTAGAGCGCAGTGGTCATGCCAATTCAAGTGAGTGTAGTGATTGATGGTAAATAGTAATAGCCGTTCAGCCTGATTTCTTTAGATGAGGTCGTTCAGATCAGTCTGTCAAATTGTGTTCCTGTGGGTTGATGATTACGAATTAGCTTACCGTGCATGTCATAACTGTCCTGCAACCTGCGATCTGTTTTGCACCTTTCTGCCAGGCGTTAAAAAGCGGGGCGCTGCCTTCCGCCTGT
>CAYSMR010000265.1:0-2210 GCA_964432195.1 uncultured Zetaproteobacteria bacterium
CGGTAAAATCAAGTATCTGCTGTTTCCGTTGTTGATTGCCGCAGCCGCGCTGATCCTCAACAGGAATCTCAAGCACATCGAGGATGAGCCGGTTATGCATCAGGCGCCGTGGGCGCTGTCGGTCGCTGTTGCCACGAGGGGCAGCGTCAGCAGCGGGTTTCCGGCGCTCGGACGAGTACAGAGCTCCAGCGAGGTGCGCATCGCACCGCAGATCAGCGGCCGAATCCTGGAGCTGGGGCCGCGAGCCGGCGGCAGGGTCAGCAAGGGCGATCTGCTGGTGCATCTGGATACGCGCGAACTGGAAGCCAGCCGCGATGCGCTGAAATCGAAACTGGCCAGCGCGATTGCCGTGGCCGAACATGATCGCCGGGAACTGAAACGCGAACAGAAGCTGTTCCGGGAGGGCGGTTCGGCGGCGTCGGCGGTCGAGCAGTGGCAGACAAAGGTGCGCGGCGATCGCGCCAATGTGCGCTCGCTGCGGGAGCAGATCCAGCAGGTCGAGGTGAAAATATCCTATGGCCATATCCGCTCGCCGATCACGGCGGCGGTTTCACGGCGTCAGGCGGAAATCGGCGATACGGCGATGCCGGGAAGCATCCTATATGTGCTCAGCGCGCGTCGGGGCGGTCGCGTGGTCGTGCCGGTGCCGTTGCGGACGCTGACCCGGATTCAACCCGGCGGTGCGGTGGAGATGAGCCATGCCGGCCAAACGATGATTGGACACATTACCCGCATCAATCCGACTCTGGATCAGCAGGCGATGGGCAGCCTGGAGATTGATCTGCCGCTGCGTCCGTTCGATCTGCCGGATGGCGCGCATATTCCGGCCCGCGTGGTGACGCAAACGGTCGATGATGCCGTGATTGTGCCGCGCAACGCTCTGTTGCCGGCTGCCGATGACTATCGGCGGACCCTGTTTATGGTCGTTCCGGCAGGGGGTGGCTTCATTTTGAAGAGAGTGCGGCTGCAGATGCGGCTGTGCGGGGCCGAGGGGTGCGCCGTGAGCGGCGATATCCAGCCCGGCGTACAGGTGGTGACAGGGCACGGCAGCGTGCTGTTGCAGTTGTCCGATGGCGATCCTGTCTTGCCGCAGCAGCGCGATAACAGCGGAGTAGCATCATGAGTTTTGCCTCAGGGCTGTTATCTAGGCCGCATGCGATTCTGTCGGCCTCTCTGGTTGCCGTCCTGCTGGGCATCATGGGGTTTCTCGGCATACCGACGAATCTGTTCCCCGATACCAACCGCCCGATGGTGGCGGTGGTGACGCAGTGGCACGGCGCGATGAGTACGGATGTCAGCAATGATGTGACTCATCCGCTGGAGGTGCGCATGACCGCCATCGACGGCGTGCGGCGGGTGACATCGACATCGCGCGACGGCGTCTCATCGGTACAGGTGGAATTCGAGTACGGCAGCGATATCGACAATGCCGCGACGAAAGTGACGACAGAGCTGTCACGGGTGCGGTCTCTGTTGCCGGCCGGCGTCAGCGAGCCGCTGGTGTTCAAGATTACCGATGCTGCCCATGCGGTGATGGTGCTGGCGGTGACGCCGGCGCCAGGCTCGGGGTTGAATCTGGCGCAGGTGCGCCGCATTGCGTCGCATGAACTGCGCGATACGCTGCTCAACCTGTCCGGCGTGGCCGAGGCGGAAATCTTCGGCGGGCCGGTGCGTCAGGTATCGGTCGATATCGATCGCGACCGGTTGCGGGCGCATCAACTCTCCCTGGCGCAGGTCGTCGCCGCGCTGACAACCGATAATATCTCGATGCCGGCCGGTCTGATCCACCGGGATCGCGAGCGCTTTCTGCTCACCGCTCAGGCGCAGGCGCACGATCCGGCCGATATTGCCGCCATACTGGTGCCGCTGCCCGGCGGTCGCCATATCCGGGTGGAGGATCTGGCGGATGTGCACTGGGGCGCAGCCGATGCAACCTCGATTTACCGGGGCAACGGCCGGGCAGCGGTGGCGGTATCGCTGCTGCGCTCGGAGCGCGGTTATGCCAAACCGGTGGTGGATAGCATTGAAGCGGAGCTGGCAGAGGTACAGGCGAAGTTTCCCAACCTGGATATTCAGATTGCCGATACTCAGGGGCGCCTGATCGGGCTGACGGTCAGCAATATGCTCGATTCACTGCGCGATGCGGTCATTATGACGCTGATTGTTATTCTGCTATTCCTAGGTAATTCCCGCGCGGCGCTGGTGGTGGC
>CAYSMR010000266.1:0-2203 GCA_964432195.1 uncultured Zetaproteobacteria bacterium
CAGGCTGGTGTTGGCCGTGCGCGCGGCATCTGCCGCAATAATGCGGGCCTCGGGAATCTGCGTGCTCAATTGCTGCTCGAAATGGTCGCGGATCGGAGCGAAGGCGCTGAAATCGGTCTCGCCCAGGGCTGCGGCAAAGCCGGCAATGCCCGGCACATTCTCGGTACCGGAACGACGGCCGCGCTCCTGACCGCCGCCCGGCGCCAGCTCCAGCAGCTTGACGCCGCGCCGCACCAGCAGCGCGCCGACTCCTTTCGGTCCGCCGATTTTGTGTCCGGAGAGGCTCATGAAATCGACATCCAGCTGACTGAAATCGATCGGCAGCTTGCCGAGCGCCTGTACCGCATCAACGAGCATCGGGATGTTGCGGGTGCGGCAGTAGGCTGCGACCTCGGAGACCGGCTGGATTGCGCCGCTCTCGTTGTTGACGAGCATCATGCAGACCATACGCGTACCGGCATCGATCGCATCGATCATCGCTGTAGCGCTGACCGTGCCATTCGCATCCGGGCGCACGCGGACCAGTTCGAAACCCTGTTTACTCAGCCGTTGCAGTGGTTTCAGGACGGCCGGATGCTCGATCGCCGTGCAGACGAGCCGGCCCGGTTGCGCGGCCGTTACCACGCTGTGAATGGCGATATTGTTCGATTCTGTGCCGCCGGATGTGAAAACGACGCTGCCCGCCTCGCAGCCGGCAAATGCGGCCAGCCGGTCGCGCGCATCATCGATCACACGCCGCGCCGCGCGTCCGGCCCAGTGTAGGCTGGACGGATTGCCGGATGCCTCCACGGCAGCCCGGGTCAGCGCCTCCAGCGCCGCCGGCACCGGTGGGCAGGTAGCGTTGCAGTCAAGATAGCGCTTCAATTTTTACAGCGCCCTCGGGCAGTTGATCTGGCGTGATGTAGTTCTCGACATCGCCCAGCTCGATATGGTCGAGCACGGCGTCGCGGGCGCAGACCTGAGCCAGACTGACCGCATCGAGGAAGCGGTAAATATGCTGGCCGAGAGATTCCCACAGCTGATGCGTATCGCAGCGGTTACCCTTGTGGCAGCCGCGCACGCCGTTTTCACACATCGTCGTGCGCACCGGTTCGTTGACGGCCCGGATAATCTCTGCGATCGAGATATCTTCCGGATCCTTGGCCAGTAGATAACCGCCTCCGGGGCCGCGTACCGAACGGACCAGGCCGTTTTCGCGTAGGCAGCGGAACAGCTGCTCTAGATAGGAGAGGGAAATAAACTGCCGCTCTGAAATTGCAGCCAGCGTGACCGGCCCTTTCTGCTGTTTGTTCAGGTCCACCATGGCCGAAACGGCGTATCGTCCTTTGCTTGTTAAGCGCATATCTAACCTCCGTGGCGCAAATACCCATTCACACAGCTCGGATATTATAAACTGCACTATTTTAGTCAACTATTATTTGCAAAGCAGCCTGGCGTGATTGTTCAGATGCCACCGCCGAGGAAGCGTTCGAGCTTCTCCTGCTCGCTGAGTCGGTCCTTCTCTAGCTCCTTGCTGGTTTTGGCCGGCTCGCCGTCGACATCGGGATGGAACGCATCAACACGGGCGTTCACGTCGTCGATCATTTTCAATACATGAGCGAGCGCTTCGGCCACCGGGTTGGCCAACAGGTGGTGATCGAGATTGATCTTGCCGTCCTGAATCAGCGATTCGGTGCTGCCAACGATGGTGCCGGGAATACCGACGACGGTGGAGTGGGGCGGCACATCCTTGAATACAACTGAATTGGCGCCGATGCGCGACTGCTCGCCGATCGTGATTGCGCCGAGTACCTTGGCTCCGGCTCCGACAATGACGCCGTCCTCAAGCGTCGGGTGGCGCTTGATCTTCTCCCACGTCGTACCGCCGAGCGTAACGCCGTGGTAGAGCGTGACATCATTGCCGATTTCGGTGGTTTCGCCGATGACGATGCCCATGCCGTGGTCGATGAAGAAGCGGCGGCCGATCGAAGCCCCGGGGTGGATTTCGATGCCGGTCAGCCAGCGGGCAATATGGGAGATGAAGCGGCCCAGCCAGAGCAGACCGGACTGCCAGCAGGCATGCGCCAGCCGATGCATCCAGATGGCATGCAGACCCGGATAGCAGGTCAGTACTTCCCAGGTTGAACGGGTGGCCGGATCGCGGTCAAAGGCGGTGCGGATATCTTCTCGAATCGTGGCGAACATGGGCGAATCCTATCAGTTA
>CAYSMR010000267.1:0-2170 GCA_964432195.1 uncultured Zetaproteobacteria bacterium
GCGTGCAGCCGATCGCTCCATGCGCGTTCGCTGATCAGCCAGAAACCGCGCGGCCGCTGCGGCATGACCAGCGCGAAACGCTCGGGTTCGGCTGCGCGGCTGCTGCCGAGCCATGCCTCTCCCGGTTCGTCGAGGCCAGCGTCAGCGATAATCTCGGCGGCGCCTGCGCCCTGTACCGAACAGACCGCCAGAGTGTCGACGAGGCCGATGCGCAGCCGGTAGCCGAGCGCGAAGCGACGCAGCCGGGCGACGATCGCCTCGGCATGGGCGGCGGGGGTGAGCAGGATCAGCTCATCGCCCAGCCCCTCGAGGATATAGAGTTCGGAGGCCGCCTTGCCCTGCGGCGTCAGGATGCAGCTGTGAATCGCCTGTTCGGCGCTCAGGCGGCCCATGTCCTGGGTGATCTGCCCCTGCAGATAGTCGCGCAGGCCGTCGCCGGAGGCTTTCAATACGGCCCAGCGATTGCGCGGGGCGATGACGGCGCCGCTTAGCAGCTGTTCGGCAGTCGCAGCAGTCAGGGTCGGGAGTGATTCGATCATGGGCGCATTCTAACAGCAAACCGGCCGCGCCTCTCTCCCTGCGTGAATCATGGGTTTTCGCAAGCCCTCGCGCCGCCGTTTCTAGCGGCCTGTTTTGCCCATAGGCTACGACGCCACAACGGCGAAGGAGGGGATGCAATGGCGCGACGCCCGAAGTTGTCCAACAACAAGAGACGCAAATTCAAGCAGTTGCTGGCCGCGGCATTCCAGTCGCTGCAGGCGGGGGATGCGCCGCGCTGCGAGACGCTGTGCTCCGAAATCGGGGCGATCGATCCGGGCAGCGCCGATCTCAGCTATCTGCGCGGCGTTATGGCCGCCGATGCGGGGCGGCACGAAGAGGCCGCCGCCTGTTTCCGGCAGGCGATGGATGCTGCGCCTGGCCGCGCCGATTTCGTCGCGGCGCTGGTCAGTCTCGTGCTCTCGGGCGACGCTGCTGGAGCAGATGCTGGCCGCGCATCCGCAGCTGCATGCCTGCGGCGAGAATGCGCTGCTGAGCGATGCGCTGGCGGCATGCGCCTGGAGCGCGCAGCAGTGCCGGGCGGTCGGGGAGGCTTATTTGCAGCGGTTGCGCAGCAGCGATTGCGACGCGCTGCGTTTCACCGACAAGACGCTGACCCATCTCACGCGCATCGGCGTGATTGCGCGGCTGCTGCCGGCGGCGAAGATCATTCATCTGCGCCGCAGTGCGCTCGATACCTGTTTGTCGATCTATCGTAATAATATTACCGGCGAGCTGTTCGATTACGGTCACGATATGGGCGAGCTGGGGCGCTACCACCGGATGTATGAGCGGCTGATGGCGCACTGGCGGAGCGTGCTGCCGGCCGGCATGCTGATCGAGATCGATTATGAGCAGCTGGTGGCCGATTCTGAAGCTACGTTGCGGACGCTGCTGGAGGCGTGTGGGCTGAGCTGGGATCCGGCCTGCCTTGAATTCCGTCGGGCCGATAACCGGGTGCAGACGGCCAGCATGACGCAGGTGCGCCAGCCGCTCTATACCCGCTCGGTCGGCGCGGCAGCAGCTGTGCGACGCGCTGGCGGCAACGGATGCGACGTCATCCGGTGCGCCAGCTATGCCCTAGGCTTTTCGTAGGTTATAGTTCGCCCGTCCCGCCATGAGGCGGGGATATCCGGAGGCAGTATGACGACACAGACAAACAACGCAGATTCGGGCGTCGGCCGCAGCAGTTATGACGCGCAGCAGCCGTTTCCGAACTCCCGCAAGGTCTATATCGAGGGTTCGCGCCCGGATATCCGTGTGCCGATGCGCGAGATCTCGCTCTCGCCGACCCGCACCAGTACCGGCGAGGAGGAGAATGCACCGATTCTGGTTTATGATACATCCGGTCCGTATACCGATCCGGATGTCGAGCTGGATCTGCAGAAAGGGCTGCCGGATGTGCGCGGCCGCTGGATCGAGGAGCGCGGCGACACCGAGCGGCTGGAGGCGCTCTCTTCGGATTACGGCAATGCGCGACGCGACGACCGGGAGCTCGATCATCTGCGCTTCGAACATCTGAAACAGCCGCTCAAGGCCAAGACCGGCCGCAATGTGACCCAGATGCACTACGCCCGCGCCGGCATTATCACGCCGGAGATGGAGTATGTCGCCATCCGCGAGAATCAGAAGC
>CAYSMR010000268.1:0-2161 GCA_964432195.1 uncultured Zetaproteobacteria bacterium
CGCCGTCGACCGAGATGACCAGCTGGGCCTGTTCGCCGTCGCGCTCCAGTGCCTGCACGCCGTCTGTCCGGCGCTTTGGCGCGCATCTGCAGGTCGCATCCGGCGTATCGGGCTGCCAGCGCATCGCCGCAATCGCATCAACCAGCGGGGCGTGTTCGATATTGCCGGCTGCGGCAATCAGTGTCCGGCCGGCGCTGTAGTGGCATTGCAGATAGCGGCGGAGATCGGCGGCATCGAGGCTGTTCAGGGCACGGTGCGTGCCCAGTACCAGCCGGCCGAGCGGATGGTCGGGAAACATGGCCGTGATGTGCTGGTCCATGAGCCACTCCTCCGGCGTATCCTCGACCATCGCCATTTCGGCGAATATCACCTCGCGTTCGCGCTGCCACTCGTCGGCCGGCAGGGCCGGCTCGCGCACCATGGCCGTCAGAACATCCAGCGCCTCGCGCCAGTGCTCATGCAGTACATGCAGGTGAAAACAGGTGCGCTCGCGCGATGTGAATGCATTGGCATTGCCGCCGAGCTCGTCGAGCTTTTCAGCCAGCCGGTGCACATCCATTTCGGCTGCGCCCTTGAACAGCATATGCTCCAGTGCATGGGTAATGCCGGACTGGGCGTCGCTCTCGTCGCGGCTGCCGACATCGATGAAGATGCCCAGCGCCACGCTCTGGGCGTTCGGCATCGCGTGGCTGATCACCAGCGGTCCGTCATCGATGCGGGTTTCCCGATAAAACTGATCTGTGCCTCTGCTCATCGCGCGAACTGTAGCTGATCTGCATGACGCATGCTATTTGGGTTTGCGTCGGCGGGCGCGGTGGGCGAGAATGGCGATGGTTGATTTGAATATGACAGGCGTTACCTTGCGCCGTTTTTTATGACTACGCCTTTTTGGAGTTGAGCGATGAGCATTGAAGACCGGATTTCAGGATTCAGAACGCGGGCCGAGGATTTTGCGAAGCGCCTCGATGCCATGCGGAGGTCACTTTGACGTCGACGCCAGAGAGGAGGAGCTGCGCGAGCTGAATGCGCGCATCGAGGATCCGGGGTTGTGGGATGATCAGGCCGAGGCGCAGCGGCTGATGCAGGAGCGCGCCCGGGTCGAGAAGGTGCTGAACGAATACAAACAGGCTGTCAGTGAGCTCGAGGATGCGACGACGCTGTTCGAGATGGGCGCGGAGGAGAACGATCGCGACTCCCAGATCGAGGCAGTCGAAGCACTTGATTCCGTGCAGCCGCAGATCGAGGCGCTGGAGCTGGCGCAGATGCTCGGGGGCGAGACCGATATCGAATCGGCCTTTCTCGAAATCAATGCCGGCTCCGGCGGCACCGAAGCCCAGGACTGGGCCGAGATGCTGCTGCGCATGTATCTGCGCTGGGCCGAGCGCAAGGGATTCAAGACCGAGTTGATGGAGTGTACGGCCGGCGAGGAGGCTGGCATCAAATCGGCGACGGTGTCGATCAAGGGGGATTATGCCTATGGCTTCCTGAAAGCCGAGATTGGCGTGCACCGGCTGGTGCGCAAGTCGCCGTTCGATTCGGGCAATCGCCGCCATACCTCGTTCTCATCGGTCTTCGCCTATCCGGATATCGATCGAGATATCGACATCGATATCGATCCGGCCGATGTGCGCATCGACACCTATCGCGCTTCCGGCGCCGGCGGTCAGCATGTCAACAAGACCGATTCGGCCGTGCGCATGACCCATGTCCCGACCGGCGTTGTCGTGCAGTGTCAGAATGACCGCTCCCAGCACAAGAACCGCGATGCCTGCTGGAAAATGCTCAAGGCGCGCCTCTATGAGCTGGAGATCGAAAAGCAGCAGTCGGAAAAGCAGGCAATGGAGGACACCAAGACCGATATCGGCTGGGGGCATCAGATCCGTTCCTATGTGCTCGATCAGTCGCGCATCAAGGATCTGCGTACCGGTATGGAGACTGGTAATACGCAGGCCTTCCTTGACGGTGATATCGATGCGTTCATTCAGGCCGAACTGATGGGTATCCGCCGCGGCGACAATGACGGGTAGATCTGCTATGCTAGGGCCTGTTCACACAACCCTCAAGCTTTCCACGATGAGTGCAAAGTGGATGAAGGCAATAAAGACGACATCAAGTTTTTCGAAACGTGAAAAGATTCTCCGAAAGCCTTTCATGCGTCTAA
>CAYSMR010000269.1:0-2140 GCA_964432195.1 uncultured Zetaproteobacteria bacterium
GCCTTTGGAACCCGCGACATCCACACCGCCCATGTCGCCCTGCAACTTGCCGCGCTGACCCTGTCACAAGGCAAGGCCCGGGCCGCGCTTTCGCTTGTGAACGAAAGCATCCCCGCCGCCATGCACGCACGCAATGCGGGGCTGCTGGCAACCCTCTTGATGGTAAAGGCAGAAGCGCTGGATGCCCTTGGCCGCAGCAAAATCGCACGGCGCGTGCGGCTGGACAGCATTGGCTGGGCGCGATATGGCTTTGCTTCCACGGACGAGATCCGCGCGCGCCTGCAGGAAACCGCAGCGCTGCGCGCGGCCAGACACAGGCCCGAACCAGAACCGGAGGCATGATGCTTAGCCTGATCGCATTTTTCATCGGAGCCGCAATCGGTGCCCTGACAGCCTGGCGCCGTGGCGGAAACCGCCTCGATATCCTGCAATATGCCGCCGTGTTCGGGGTGATCTTCGCGCTGGTGGCCGTGATCGGCGCCGTTGTCGGTATCCGCCTCGGGTGGTTCTAGGCCATGTTCCTGCCGCTGTTTTCCAATCTCAGGAAAGCAAAGCTGCCGGTAAGCCTGCGCGAATATCTAGATTTCCTGGGGGCCGTGAAAACCGGCATCGTGCTGTATGATATCGAGGGGTTCTATTACCTCGCCCGCGCGTCGCTGGTGAAGGACGAGCGCAATCTCGACAAGTTCGACCGCGTTTTTGCCGAAACCTTCAAGGGCATGGAAGACCTGTCCATCGACGACGTGATCAACGCCGTCGATCTGCCCGAGGAATGGCTGCGCAAACTGGCCGAGAAATCCCTGACACCCGAGGAAATGGCTGAAATCGAATCGCTGGGCGGGTTCGAAAAACTGATGGAGACGCTGAAAAAGCGGCTTGAGGAACAAAAGGACCGCCACCAGGGCGGCAGCAAATGGATCGGCACTGCCGGCACCTCGCCCTTTGGGGCCTATGGCTACAACCCCGAAGGCGTGCGCATCGGGCAAAAGGAAAGCCGCCACCAGCGCGCCGTCAAGGTGTGGGACAAGCGCGAGTTTCGAAATCTGGATGACAGCGTGGAACTGGGCACCCGCAACATCAAGGTGGCGCTGAAACGCCTGCGCCGCTGGGCGCGCGACGGGGCGGATGAGGAACTTGACCTTGACGGCACCATTCGCGCCACGGCCGAGCATGGCTATCTCGACATCCAGACCCGCCCCGAGCGGCGCAATGCGGTCAAGGTGCTGTTGTTTCTGGATGTGGGCGGGTCGATGGATCCGCATATCCGCATGGTCGAAGAACTGTTTTCCGCCGCGCGCAGCGAATTCAAGCATCTGGAATATTTCTATTTCCACAACTGCCTGTACGAGGGGGTGTGGCGCGACAATGCCCGGCGCTGGTCGGAACAGACCCCGACCTGGGATATCCTGCACACCTATGGCCCCGACTACAAATGCATCTTTGTCGGCGACGCCGCCATGAGCCCATATGAAATCGCCTATCCGGGCGGCGCCAACGAACACTGGAACGCCGAGCCCGGCAGCGTCTGGCTGCAACGCGCGATCGAGACCTGGAAGCACAATATCTGGATCAACCCGCTGCCCGAAAAGCACTGGCAATACACCCACTCGATCCAGATGATCCGCGAGATATTCGAGGACCGCATGTATCCCATGACACTGGCGGGCATCGAACAGGGCATGAAGGAGCTGGTGCGATGAAATCGGCGCTCGGCAGGTTGTGGCGCGAACACCGGATGCTGTTCATCGCCTTTGCGCTTGCCGCGACATTGACAACGCTGTTTGCCATCCGCACCGTGGTTTTCCTGATCTATTGGGCCAATCCGGCCAACCGCCACCGCCCGCTGGAACCATGGATGACCCCGCGCTACATCGCCTATTCGTGGGAGGTGCCAATCGAAGAGGTCAACCGCATGCTGGGCGCCCGCGGGCTGAACCGCATGCGCCCAACGCTGGAACGCATTGCCCGCGAGCGCGGCATCCCGGTCGAGCAGCTGATGCGCTATCTGGCCGCCGAGCTCGCCGCCCGTGACGAGGGCAGAAAATGACCGATGCCATTCTTGCGCTGGTCCCCACCTATGGGCTGCCGCTGCTGGCATTGATCGTGATGCTGTCATGCCTGGCGCTGCCGGTGCCCTCGT
>CAYSMR010000270.1:0-2102 GCA_964432195.1 uncultured Zetaproteobacteria bacterium
TATACTGTTTACGTTCGATACGGCGATCATTGTCGCCTTTGTCGATGCGATGCTTGGCGGCGACGGTGAATCAACCGATAATCCGCAGACGCTGTCGCCGGTTGAGCTGCGACTCTCCGAGCGCATCGCCGAGAAGATGGCCAATCTGCTCAGCGATCTCTGGGCGCCGGTGCATGCGCTGGACTTCAAGCCCTACAAGCTCGATTACGATCCGCAGTTTCTGGCGGTGACCGGCGCGCTGGAAAAGTGCTTCAGCGTCCATTTCGAGGCCAAGCTCAGCGATGACCTGACCGGCCATCTCGCCGTTCACTACCCGCGTCCGTTTCTGGAACCGATGCTGGAGATGCTGCGCGTAACGCTCAGCGATGAGCCGACCGAAACCGACACGGAGTGGACCAATACGCTGATGCAGCGTATTGCCCAGACGCCGGCCGATGTGCGTTTCGAGCTCGGCCGCTGCCAGATCGATATCGGCGCATTTTTGGCGCTCAAACCCGGCGATTACCTGCCGCTGAAAAAGCGTGCCGCCGATCCCTGTTCCTTATGGATTGAGGATATTCCGATGTTTCAGGCCCGACCCGGCGAGCAGGACGGCGCGCTGGCAGCGGAAATTACCAAACCGATTCACCCTGGAGACCTATCATGACCGATGATGCCGTAACAGAAAACCAGAACCCCGACAGTGGCCAGATTGCCAATCTCGAAGCGATTATGCATGTGCCGCTGGAGATCAGCGTCGAGCTCGGGCGGGTCAAGCTGCCGCTGCATCAGATCGCCCGCATGAACAAGGGCATGGTGATCGAGATGAACAAGGACGCCAATGCCGAAGTACAGATTCTGGCCAATGGCAGCATTTTCGCTCGTGGCGAGGTGGTCTCGACCGGCGACAAACTGGGGGTGCGCATTACCGAGATTATGCCTGCCGCCGCACGCGTCAGTTCGCTCTCCTGAAACGGTCATGGAGACCGCGCTCATGGAGATCAGACAGTAATGGAGATTGGTATGCTGGCCATGGTGCTGCAGTCCCTGCTCGGGCTGGCGCTGGTGCTGGGGCTGTTTGCGCTGCTGATATGGGGTGTGCGCCGCTTTCAGCAGCAGAGCGGCGGTCGTGTCGAGCGCGATTTCCGGATTGTGCAGCGTCTGCATCTGGACAGTAAAAACAGTCTGGTCGAGGTGCGCCATCAGGGGCGTTGTTATCTACTCGGCCTGTCACCGGCCGGTATGGTGCAGCTGCGCAGCGGCGATGCGTTACCGGATGAGCCAGCGGCTGAAACGCTTGTCCGGGCGGATGATCATGTCGTTTAAGTTCTCGATGAAATGGTCTTTGCTGCTGGTCTGTGCGCTGCTGCCACAGCTGGCGCATGCTGCCGATATTCCGACGCTGTCGTTCAGTCTCGGCGATAGCGAGGATCCGGACGCATGGTTCACCGGCCTGAAGATCATTGCGATGCTGACGGTGCTGACGCTGGCGCCGTCGATTCTGGTGATGATGACCTCATTTACGCGGGTGCTGATTGTGTTTGCCTTCTTGCGCCAGGCGCTGGGCACGCAGCAGTCGCCACCGAATCAGATCCTGATCGGGCTGTCGCTGTTTCTGACCCTGTTCATCATGATGCCGGTGTGGCAAAAAATTGACACGCAGGCGCTGACGCCATACCTGAATGAGGAGATCACGCAGGCAGTCGCGGTGGAGCGCGGTATTGCGCCGCTGCGCTCGTTCATGCTGAAACAGACACGCGAGGAGGACCTGATCCTGTTTCTTGATGCCGCGAAGCTGGAGAAGCCGGCCAGGGCCGAGGATACGCCGCTGCATGTGTTGATCCCGTCATTCGTGATTAGCGAGCTGCGCACTGCCTTCGAGATTGGTTTTCTGATCTATATTCCGTTTGTCGTGCTTGATCTGATTGTTGCCAGCGTGCTGATGAGCATGGGTATGATGATGCTGCCGCCAGTGATGATCTCGTTGCCGCTGAAGATCATCCTGTTTGTGCTGATCGACGGCTGGCATCTGATCACGGCCAATCTGCTGGCCAGTTTTAAATTATAGTGACACTGCTGTCCGGTTAAGAAATTAGCAGGAAGAAAGGAGGCCTGAATTCGCA
>CAYSMR010000271.1:0-2098 GCA_964432195.1 uncultured Zetaproteobacteria bacterium
CCCTTGGCCGCATGCACGGTCATCAGTCGCACCTGCGCGTCGGGATCATCATCGGCCTTGTCGGCCAGCAGGAAAATATGCTGCAGGAACGACGGCAGATCGCCGCTGTTTTCGGCATGCAGTATCCACCAGCGCCGCAGCTCCATCAGATTGCCGATGCGTCGTTCGGCCACCTCCTCGCTGTCGGCCTCGCCGCGAATCGCGGCCTCCAGATGGCTGAGGTCGAGCAGCGCATCGAATGCCTCGTCGGCCTCACCGTGGCGGAACTGGAACTCGAGCGCGCTCAGCAACTCGCCGAATTCGCGCAGGTTGGCGGCGCGCTGATGGGTCAAATCTTCATGCAGGCAGGCTTCCAGCAGCGAACAGCCGTGCAGCATCGCGAAATCGCCGAGATCGCCCAGCGCCTTGGCGCCGATGCCGCGCCGCGGCCGCGCGATCGCGCGCATGAAGGCCAGATCATCATCCGGATTGGCGATCAGGCGCAGATAGGCGAGCAGATCCTGAATCTCGGCGCGGTCGAAAAAGGAGAGGCCGCCGCTGACATGGTAGGGAATCTGCGCCTCGCGCATCGCCATCTCGACCGCGCGGGCCTGATAGGAGGCGCGATAGAGCACGCAGAAATCATCCCAGCCGGCATCGGATGTGGCGCGACGCGCCTTGATATCGCCGGCCACGCGGCGCGCCTCCTCATCGGCATTCGGCGATTCCCATACCCGCACCGGCTTGCCCGGACCGAGATTGGAGCGCAATGTCTTGCCCAGCCGCTCCGAGTTATTGGCGATCAGCGAATTCGATGCGCTCAGGATCGAGCCGGTGGAGCGGTAGTTCTCCTCCAGCCGGATCACGGTCAGCGTCGGGTAATCGCGCTGCAGCTGAAACAGGTTTTTCACCTCCGCGCCGCGCCAGCCGTAGATCGACTGATCATCATCGCCCACGACCGTCAGATTACCGTTCTCCGGCACCAGCAGCCGCACCCAGGCATACTGGATGCGCGACGAATCCTGATACTCATCGACAAGGAAATGGCGCGCCCGCGCCCGCCACAGCGCGCGCACGTCCGCATGCTCCTCGAGCAGGCGAATCGGCAGCACCATCAAATCGTCGAAATCGACCGCATTCATGCGCTGCAACAGCTCATCGTAGCGCTCACGAATCTCGGCCAGCTGATTCTCCTGCTGCTCCAGCAGCCCGTTCTTGAGCAGCGAAATGCGCGACAGGGTCCGATCGACCTGATCGGCGTCGGCCGGCAGCTTCATCTCCGAGAGCACCGATTTCATCGCCGAACGCTGCTCGGAGCCGGCAAACACCGACACGCTAGCGCGCCGGCCGACCAGCGCCGCATGTTCGCGCACAATGGCCAGCCCCAGCGAGTGGAACGTGCAGATGCGCAGCGCTTTGGCCCGGTCGCCGAGCCGCCCGTGCAGGCGCTCGCGCATCTCGCGCGCCGCCTTGTTGGTAAAGGTCACCGCCGTAATCGCATCCTCGGGCACATCGCGCTCGACCAGCGCCGCGATGCGCTCGGTGATCACGCGCGTCTTGCCCGACCCCGCCCCAGCCAGCACCAACAGCGGCCCGCCGCGATGAAACACGGCGCGATACTGTTCTTCATTGAGTTGGGATGTGGATGATGCAGCAGACATGGCCGCGCAGCATAGGCCCGGCCGTTCTAATCGCAAGCGCAGGATTTACAGCTCCGGCACAGCAAAAGCATCGCGCCATATTACCGCAAAGTACGCAAAAGAATGCAGCGAGCTAACCCTGTACAGGACTGAACTACACTGTAATGAGGAAGATTTTCAAGTCAGGTGATGGAATTGCACAGACCAAGACCTGCGAGGGTGTAAGAAGTTTTGTGTAAACGGTATTTGCTTACTGCCTCGGCATCCTGTCTTCAAATTGAATGCTAAAGCGGTTTAGTGCTGCTTTCCAATCCCTGATAGGCATCGTCCATTTTTTGCTGATGTTCTGCAGTGCCAGATAGAACAGTTTGAACAGGGCTTCATCGCTTGGGAAAGAACCAAGGTTTTTGGTTATTTTACGCAGGCTCATATTGACCGACTCAATGGCATTGGTGGTATAGATAACCTTGCGAATCTCC
>CAYSMR010000272.1:0-2045 GCA_964432195.1 uncultured Zetaproteobacteria bacterium
CTGGACCAATATGGGCCACGACCACCTGCAGGATCATGGCGGCTATGCGGCCTATCTGGCCACGAAGGCCGGCTTTGTGCAGCAGACGGCGGCGCATGGCGGCAATGTCGTGGCCAATGCCGACCATGCCGATATCCGCACCTATGCGCCGGAGCAGACCTGCTGGTACGGCCATGGTCTGTTTCGCGATGATGTTGATCTGGCCTGGGAACAGGAGCTGCCCGGCATGCTGCGGTTGAAAAGTGGCGATGAGGAGGTTGTCATCGAGGATATTCCGCTTGGCGGTTTCCATGCCGAGAATGTGGCCTGTACGGCGCTGGCGCTGATGGTATCGATGGCGGTGCCGCTGGCTGAACTGCCGGCCCTGCTGAACGGCATCAGCGCGCCGCCGGGACGCATGCAGGAGCTTGATGCCGGCTACGGTCAGGTCTATATCGATTATGCCCATACGCCGGAGGCGCTACAGCGCTGTCTGGAGGCGGCGCGCAAGCTGACCCGTGAGCGGCTGATTGTGCTCTTCGGCTGCGGCGGCGAACGCGACCGCGAGAAGCGGCCGCGCATGGGCGAGATTGCCGCCGAGCTGGCTGATGTGGTCTGGATTACCTCCGATAATTCGCGCGGCGAAATGCCGGCGGTCATCGCATCCGAGATCGAGCAGGGGATGGCGCAGCCCTATCGCGCCGAGGTGCATCTGCAGCTGGATCGCGCCGAGGCGATCGCTGAAGCGATCGATGCGCTGGGCGAGGGCGATCTTCTGGTCATCGCCGGCAAGGGGCATGAGGCTTATATGGAGGTGTGCGGTCAACGCACGCCGTGGCTCGATGCTGATGTCGCAACCCGCTGCCTGCATCGCAAGCACGGTTTCCGGGAGTCGGCTTCATGCGTATGAGTGCGGCAATGATGCAGCAAGCCACCGGCGGCGTATGGCACGGTTCGACGCCGGAGATGATCGACGGCATCTGCACCGATACGCGCCGCTTTCGCGACGGCGATGCCTTTCTGGCGTTACGCGGTCCCAATTTCGATGGTCATGCGTTCGCCGCGTCGGTTGCCGACCGGGCCGCGGCGCTGATCGGCGATCGTCGCGGCATGACGCAGTGGCGCGATCTGCAGATCGGCCGGCTCGAGGTGACCGATACTCTATGCGCCTTCGGCGATATCGCCCATGCCTGGCGCATGCGGCTGGCGGATACCTGCGTGATTGCGATCAGCGGCTCTTATGGTAAAACGAGCCTGCGCTCGCTGCTGCAGCGCGGTTTCTCCGCTCTCGGATTCCGGGTTGCGGCGACGCGGGAAAATCTGAACAATCTGATCGGCGTGCCGCAGACGCTGCTGAGCGTGCCCGCCGATGCCGAGATCGCAGTGATCGAGTGCGGCATCAGCGAGCGCGGCGAGATGGCGCGGCTGGCCGCGATCGCGCAGCCGGATATCGCCGTGCTGACCGGCATCAGCGCGGCGCACGGTGAGGGGCTGGGCGGCGTGAGCGGCGTGGCGCGCGAAAAGGCGCTGCTGCTGCAGGGGCTCAACGAGAGTGGCTGGTGCGTGCTCGGAAGTGGTGTGGCATCAATGCTGACAGCCTGCGATATCAGCCTGCCGGACAATAGCCTGATCGTTGACCGGGCGGATGATGACGCGGTCGGCTGGCAGTTGCGCGGCCGCCGGCTGCGGCTGACATATCGAGATGAGGCCTGCGAAACGACGCTGTCGCTGCCGGCAGCGCACTGGGCGGCGAATTATGCGCTGGCGGCCGCGATTATGCTGCGCCTGCTGCGGGAGCGGAATGATGCGTGCACGCTGGCCGATGTCGGGGCGGCGCTGAGCGGCTGGCAGCCGCCGGCTGGACGCCTGCTGCAGCGGCGCGCGCGCGGCGGCGCGCGGCTGCTAGATGACAGTTATAATGCCAATCCGGCATCGATGCAGGCAGCGATCGATACGCTGCGCGCGCTGCCCGGCCGCCATTTCGCCATACTCGGCGACATGGCAGAACTGGGCGACGATGCGGCTGCGGCGCATGCCGCGATCGATGCCGGCAGGCTGGACGGGCT
>CAYSMR010000273.1:0-2043 GCA_964432195.1 uncultured Zetaproteobacteria bacterium
GCCCCGGGCGCGGGGCAATAAGTGAGCGATTTCATTAAATTGAGAACGTGTTAACCGCATGAAACAATTATACATATTTCAATTAATGTTAACAGACCCTAATCACCTGACAATTAAAATCAGATAAATGCGCCGCCGGTCTCCGGCGATGCGGTTGCGATGGAGGAGTGATGAACACAAGAGCGGTGGCGTGGCTGTTGCCATGCCTGCTGCTGGCCATGCCGGCGTATGCAGCGGAAAACAATGAAATAAGCGCCTTGAAGGCGCAGATCAAGCGGCTGATGGAGCGGGTGGGCGCGCTGGAGCGCAAGCAGCATGCGCGGCGGCGGCATGAGTAACAACAGCTTTCTGCCGTTATCGGAAGGTGAATTTGTTTTTGACGCAGCGGTTGATGCCTATACATCGCCTGGATGTGACGGTGACAGCCGCCAACGGTGGTATGGCGGTGGAAGAGGGGTATCTGACGTCCCGTTTTCCGGCCGGTTATCGTCTGCGTGCCGGGCGCAAGTTTATTCCGCTCGGGCGCGCCAATGAAGTCCATCCGCATGCGCTGGTCTATGCCGATGTGCCCAATGGTCTGGTCAATCTGTTCGGCGCGGAAAAATTTGTGGGTGAAGGCGTGTTTGTCGATCACCCCTGATATATTGGCGATTCGGCGCATTCGCTGCTCTTCGGCTTCTTCCAGAACGCCAGCGACGTGGCATTCGATCCGACGGGCGCCAAACGCTTCGGCGGCATGGCGCGCTGGAGCGGCATGTGGGATCTCAATGATACGACGACGCTGGAGCTGGGCGGCACCTATATCAACGGGCGCAACGGCATTGCCGCCGGCAGCCGAACAGAGATACTCGGCGGGCATTTCGCATTGAAAAACAGCCGCTTTAACCATAGCGGATGGGTGTTGCAGGGGAAGTGGAATCGCAGCTGCATCAACCAAGGCGGCAACCTTGCCTGCATGCTGACCGAGGGCGCCTATCTGCTTGGCGAGTACGACTTCAACCGCAACTGGCTGGCCTTTGCGCGTTACGATTATAGCCATATGAACGGCGGCATCGGCAATGAGTCGGCCTACAGCGCGGGCATCGGCTGGAAGCTCAACGAGTTCCAGAGCATTACCCTGCAATACAAGCACACCCGGCATGCGCTTGCGCAGACGGCGGCGAATCTCGGCATCCTACCCGGCCAAAATGCCAACGAGGCATTCTTCCGCTGGGGCGTGGCGATCGGTCCACATCGCCCGCACAGCCATTAAAGGAGAGAGGTCATGAAAAAGATATACATATTAAGCCTGCTTGCCGCACTGCTGTTCTGCCAGACTGTCGCCCGCGCCGACAGCCTGCGCATTGGCGCCAGCCTGCCAGCGCTGGGTCAGATCGCCCAGGGCGTGGCCGGTGAATTCGCCGACGTGAAGGTGCTGGCGCATGTCGGGCAGGATCCGCATTTCGTGCCGCCGAAGCCGACGCTGGCGCGTCATCTGGCGCGCGCCGATCTGCTCATTGCAGCGGGGCTCGGGCTGGAGGTCGGCTGGCTGCCGCCGCTGATCGAAGCGTCGCGCAATGATGCAATCCGCTCCGGCGGCAGGGGTTATCTGGATGGTAGAAGCGTGCTGACGCAGGTGCTCGGCAAACCGCAGGGCAGGATCACCCGGGAGCTGGGCGATATTCACCCCGAGGGCAATCCGCACTGGTGGATGGATCCGCTCAACGGCGTGCGTCTGGCGCAGGTGATGAGTCCGCTGGTCAGCTATCATGATTCCTATCTCTATCTGACGCAGCGTTTTGCGTTGCAGGTGATCGGTTTTGTGGAGCCGAAACCGGGCATAGAACCCTCCACATCCCATCTCGATGCGCTGGTCGATACGATCCGGCTGGCCCGGGCGCAAGGCATCTGGCTGGAGCCGTATCATGACGGCGCGATTGCCAGAAAACTGTGCGAGATCTCGCATGCGCCGTGCCGCCTGATGCCGTCAGCGGCGAGGGCTTTGCGGGCTACATACGCATGTTCGATATGCTGGCATCGGGCGGGCGGTAGAATGTTTTTGCT
>CAYSMR010000274.1:0-2010 GCA_964432195.1 uncultured Zetaproteobacteria bacterium
TCCGATCTAAAGCAAAAGCGAGCTGATTGCATTGATGCGTGCCGAAATGCCTGATGCGTTTCTCTCTTGGTTGGATGCAGCCCTGGTTCTTGCATCGGAAGATCCCAAATACCCACCGCTTCTGGGCACGGGTGGCAACGATGGCCGCCTGGAATTCACGAATAACTTCATGCAAAACATCTTGCGTATCATGGATCCAGAAACGGGCACGCCGACGAAGCGGTCCCCTTCATGGTTGAAGGCATCGCTTTGGGGCAAGACCACCGCTCAATTGGAACAAAGCGCAATCGGCTTTTTTGCACCGGGCATGGCGGGCGGCTTCAACGCCACGACCGGCTTTGAGATCAGCAAATCTCCGATCAATCCGTGGGACTTCGTGTTGATGCTGGAAGGCGCGCTTGCCTTTGCCGCCGCAGCGACCACCAGGCAAAACGCAACCAGCGTGCGTGGCGGCAATTGGTCGTATCCGTTTACGGTGCGCGCCTCGTCGGCACAGATGGGATTGGAAGAAGCCAAAGGCGCGCGTGGCGAGTTTTGGGCGCCCCTTTGGCAGCGGCCCGCGCGCTTTGCAGAGCTTCAGGTGTTGTTTGCCGAAGGGAGAGCCGTGATCGGTCGCCGCCAGGCGCGCGACGGGTTGGACTTCGTGCGCGCCGTGCATCAGCTCGGCGTGGATCGGGGGCTCTCATCCTTCGTTCGCTTCGCCTTTGTGCCGCGATTTGGGCGCAACTACTTTGCCGTGCCGCTTGCGCGCGTCCGCGTGCGCAAAACGCCGCAAAGCGAGTGGCTGCAGGATTTGGAGCAAGGTGGGTGGTTGGATCGCTTTCGCGCTTGGGCAAGTGGAAAAAATGCGCCTGCGCAAGCGAAGATGCTCACCCATCGGTTGGAAAACAAACTGTTTTCCTTCGTGCAGTTCACGAGCCCAACGCACGGACTCGTGCAGGAAGTGCTCGTGCTCCTTGCTGAGATTCAAGACTTTCTCTCCCGCCGCCTTCCTGCGGATCTTGAAGGACGCAGCAGTTTTCCGCCCCCCGTGCCACGGCTTGCGCTGCGCTGGGGGCTTTGCGCGGACGACGGCAGTGCAGCTTTTCGCATGGCCCGAGCACTTGCCTCTGTGGCCGCCAGCCAAGGCATGCCGCCATTGGTGGCACATCTCTTTCCTTTACACCCGAAGCGGCTGGATCGGTGGCATGCCGAGTTCGGTCGATGGGTACCCTGGCGTGGCGATGCCGTTCGCTGGTTGCGTGAAGTCGCGCGGGAGCGTGCCCGCATCATGGAGGCGAACGAAGGCGCAAGGCTCGTTGTGAGCGGCTGGGGTGTTGGCCTTGGCGACATCGCTTCATTTTTGCAAGGCGATGCGGCTTTGGATGCCGCACTTTCTCGACTGCTGCCAGCGCTTTCGCTCGTGGATTGGGGCTGGAGCGGAGAGCGGACGCATCGTGAATCGGGTGCCGTTCCCGCGGGTTGGGCGTTGTTGGCGCTTGCGCTATCCGTTTCGCCGCGAGCGTTGCAACGGGCGGGAGTGTTGCCGGAAAACGCGCATCCGCCGCGCGCGACTTCGTGCATTGGCTTGCTGGCCGGCCATCAACCACAAGCAGCGATGCGCGCAGCGCGACGGGCGCTTGTGGCTTCAGGCATGCGTGTGCCGCGCCTCAATCTGGCGCTGGGCGCTTCTTGCACGCGATCGCTTGCCGCTTTGCTCGTGCCGCTTGCTTGGGCAGAGCAAATGCGGCTCATCGAAGACTTGTTGGCCGATGCCGGCCAAATCCCAACTGAGGAGGTTGCATGATGATCACATGGCAAGCGTTGCAAAATGAACCGAGGCTGCTGTTGAAGGCCAGGCTTAGGCCGCTGCAGGGAGATCGGTTTCAGCCCACCGGGTTTCCGGAGATTGGTGCGGCCGAATACGAACTTCCGGACGGCACGCGCATGCTGCTCGTGGAGTCGGCGCAAAGCATGGCCAATCGCCTGGAGGCCGTGTGCTGGGACGAAACGAAGAACGATTGGGTGGAG
>CAYSMR010000275.1:0-1982 GCA_964432195.1 uncultured Zetaproteobacteria bacterium
GCCTGCTGATAGGCCGATGCTACGGATGGATCAACCGCAATTTCAGCGATGGTTTATCCCTTACGAACCGGCTCTCCAGCCAGAAGGGGCAAGCGAATAACCTGGCCGCTATATGGCAGGTTTATATTTTGCAGACTTGCATCATCAAAGCCGACTCGTCCGTACACATGCAACTGTTCATGCACGTCTTTTTGTGCGACTTGCGCCACACGCACTGAATATGTAACAGCGCTATCTTCACCAGCATTGGCTAGAGGCAGGTGAATGGCTACAAGCCAGAAAAACAGAACCGGCGCAATTGAAAACAGTGGATGAAGCCCTCTCATTGCTGTTCCCCTGTATTCAAGGGCAATGCGCCCAACACTGTATCCAGCGCCACAGCCTGCTCCAATACTGCCTGCTCCAGCATCAACACCTTCATATGCTGGGAAAAATGACTGTTTTGCAAGGTGGTAAAGGTCAGCATATCCACATTGCCGCCGGCCAGCGCCTTGCGCATGCGCTGCATCAACCGATCCAGATCAGGCAGCTTTTCTTTTAATGCGTCCAACTCGTCAAATGCCAGTTGCTGGTCGCTGGCTAACCTGTTTGCTTCAACTTCAGCAGCAATCAGGCGATCCCGGTATTCCTCCTGCAAACGGGAACGCGTAGCGCGCGCAATAGCGATGTTTCCCCTGTTGCCATTCAATAGTGGCAGATTCAGATTGATAAACGGGCCGATTGTCCAGATGCTGCCGGTATCTCTCAGGCTGTTAGCGCCAATGGTAAAGCCGGGGAACTGGGAAAGAATTTGTACTCGGACTTTAGCTTCCTGAGTCTCATATCCTGCTTGCAATGCCAACAGGTCAGGTCGTTTATGCTCTGTATCCTTCAGGAGTTTTTGTAATGTATTGCCCTGAACAGGATTGATGATCAACTCTGCCAGGCCTGGCCCGGGAAGGCCTAGAGGCAGTTTGGTCAGCGGAGATAGCCCCAGTAATAATGCCAAACTGTGCATCGTCGCGTTATGCTGGCGTTTGGTTTCAAACCATGCGGCTTCCGCATCCATTAAGGTGGCGCGCGCCAAACCCTCCGCATCAATCGTAGTATTTCCCTGCATCAAAGCATTTTGCTGCACTTTCCAACTGGTTTGCGTTTGCAAAAATTGCACATGGGTAAGTTCAATCTGTTGCCCCTGCATCAGGGCGCGGCGGTACAGTATCCGCGCCTGCTGGATGATCTGCCATTCCTGCCACAGAACTTTCAGGTATGTTGTTCGTGCCTGTTTGATGGCTGCGCTCTGACGAGCAGAGCGTGTGATCAGTGATTGCAAATCAAAACCCAGACTAAACCCGTAAGCCGTCACCAGCGCCGGATCGTTGCCTCGCGGAACGTCGGCAGACAGGGATAGTTGCGGATCGGGCAACAAGCCGGCCTGAATGAGTTGCGCGCTTGCTTCCTGCAATGCTGTCTGCGCTGCCGCCAGATGCGGACTGTTCAACACAGCCAGTTGTACAACCTCGTTTTCATTCAGTCCGTCAGTAAAATTCACTGTGCCGCGCCAG
The DNA here is from genome assembly GCA_964432195.1 of uncultured Zetaproteobacteria bacterium. Classification (GTDB taxonomy): domain Bacteria; phylum Pseudomonadota; class Zetaproteobacteria; order Mariprofundales; family Mariprofundaceae; genus Mariprofundus. The sequence continues at coordinate 1,545 of CAYSMR010000275.1, forward strand.
TTTGCGGGCAATTCCAAATGCTGCGAAGCATCTGTGCGCAATTGTTCCAGGCTGCCGGCAGGATGCGCCGCCGATGTCAGCGGTAACGGCTGATATGTGGCGCAACCGGCCAGCAAGCTGATCAACGCCAGATAAGCGCTACGGATAGTGAATGATTTGATCCCCATAAGAAACGGAACTATACGCCGGGAACCTTGCCGGAAGTTGCCCGCAACATGACCATTTGGTCATCTTTACCGATATTGTAAAAGCGAAATGGGGCAGATTGAGTATTCCGACGCAAGCCGGCCACCCTGTAAGAAGGTGAAAATGTAGCCCTGCTGGACAATAACCTGGAAGTTCCGGGGACACAATGAAAGCGCCGGGATAAACCGGCATAGAGCAGGGGATGCAAGAGCCCTACATGAAAGGAGAAGCCACTCCATCATGGCCCCGAGT
>CAYSMR010000276.1:0-1977 GCA_964432195.1 uncultured Zetaproteobacteria bacterium
CCGTTGTGGAGCGGACCGCATGAGTCGCGGAAGAGGGGCGTGCACTCATCCGATATTGCCGGGCGTCGGTAAAGACGTATGATCTTGCCGCCGCGCGGCATCGAAGTGCAGCGGCGCATACAGGAGAGAGATCAATGAGTTCAAATACAACGCAGCGCGCCGCCGATCAGCGCGCGTTACGGACCTTCGCGTTATGGATGGGGTGGGCAATTTCCGCGCTGATCGTCTTTGCAATGATGTCGCGCAAGGCCAATGTCGTCGAGTTCGTGTTGCATGATCAGACCCGCGTGACCTGGCTGATTGTCGGCATGTTTATTGTCGGCGTAGGGGTCAGCTTCATGCAGGCGATGAAGCTGACGACGGAGTGGTTTCGCGCCTACCGGATCGCCTCGATGATGGAGAGCAGGGGGCTGGCCGGCGTGCAGCGGCGGGGTGGCGGGCATATTGTCGATCACTTTGTCGATGCGTTGCATATGATCGTCGCACGCAACGGACGTGCCGATGTGGATGCGCTGATCGATGTCGAATTCTCCGCCCAGCACCGGGTCAGTCAGTTTGTCAGCCTGCTGGGCAATCTGATGATTACGCTCGGGTTGATCGGTACCGTGCTGGGCATGACGATTACAATGAACGGGCTGCATGGCGCGCTTGGTTCGCTGGGCAGCGATGATACAATGCTGGTCGAGGGGCTGCGCAGCGCGATGAACGGTATGGGCGTCGCATTTTATACGACGTTGATCGGATCGGTGCTCGGCGGCGTGCTGCTGCGCGTCTTTTCGTGGATTACCGATGCCTCGATCAACGGGCTGCAGGATCTGATGCTGCGCACCTGTGTCGTGCATGCATCGGCCGATCTCGAGCCGAGCGACGAGCGCGATCTGCGCGCACTCGATGCCAGCGTGCAGCAGTTACAGGCGCGCGTCGAGCTGCTCAATCTAGCGCTCAAGGCCAGCCGCGAGGAGATGGCCAGCCTACGCGAGGAGGCTGGTAATATGCATGTCGAGCTTGGTCGGCTGAGCGAGGATGACCCGATTCGCAAGCTGGCGGCCGGCCATGCCCGCTATGCGCTGGGCGTGCGTCCGAACCTGCTGAGCCGGCTGTTCTACCGCCGCAGGGACTGAGTATGCGTAGTCGCCGTAATCAGTCGATCGACAGCCCCTACGAGATCTTTTCGGATATGGCGCTGTTGATGCTGGCCGCGTTTATTTTTCTGTTTGCGCTGATCCTGATTAATGCCCAGCTGCAGGGTAGTAAACGTGACCCGGTCAGCGAGCGCGAGCTGGCGATGCTGAAGGATGAGCTAGCCGCGTCGGAGCAGCAGAATCGCAAGCTGCAACAGGAGCTGAATAATCTGGCCAGCGTCAATGTGCAGGATCAGCTGGAGAATCTGCAGTCGCTGCTCGATGGCAAGGATGTGCAGCAACAGATCGACAAGGTGTTGCTCAGCGCCAATATGGCCAGCGGCAAGGGGCGCAAGGATTTCGATATGTTCGTCAAGGGCCTGCGCGAACTGCCCGGCAGGGATCTGCATCTGGTTGTTGATGCGACCGGTTCAATGCATGGCGTGACGACATTCCTGATCCCGGTGCTGCGCCTGATCGCAATCCGTTCAGGCAAGCATCTGTCGGCCCTGACCTGGTATGCCAACCGGCGGGAGGGGACCTATAGCGGCAGCATGGCCGAGATGTTCGACAAGTTAATGGCCGATGCGCCGTTTGTCGGTACCGATGAGACGATTGGCCACGCCTTCCATCAGATTGCAAAAAACGCGCCGGTGCCGGGTGCCTATCTGCTGATCGGCGACGAGCCGCCGACCGATACCGTGGCCTATCAGGAGATTCCGGCGCCGGTATTTACACTGCCGCTCGGCACCAGTACCGGCATCACGAAATATGCGTTTCAGAAACTGGCCGACGAGACCGGCGGGCGGATGCTGGAGTTGAAGTTTCAGTAAGTCCGGGCGTTGCTAGGGTCTGT
>CAYSMR010000277.1:0-1970 GCA_964432195.1 uncultured Zetaproteobacteria bacterium
ATGATTCCAGCCGCACAGTGCCGGGTCTGTGCGTCAGATCATCAATATAGGATGTCGTGCTACGCGAGAACGGGATCGGTCCGTCCGGCCGTCCTTCGAGGAACTGCTGCACGCGCGCATCACTGCTGTCGCGGATCGATTCCGGCGACCCTTCGGCGATAATGCGTCCCTGCCAGAGCAGGATCACATGATCGGCGATCGTCAGCCCGACATGCACATCGTGGGTAACGACAATCGAGGTCATCCGGTTTTTCTGCGAGGTCTGCTCGATCAACGTGCTGATGACGCCGGACGAGATCGGGTCGAGTCCCGAGGTCGGCTCATCGAAAAAGACGATTTTCGGATCCATCGCCATTGCGCGCGCAAAGGCGACGCGCTTGGCCATGCCGCCGGAGAGCTCGGAGGGCATCATCTCCTCGAAGCCACGCAGGCCCACCTGTTCGAGTTTCATCGCGACCATTGTGCGGATCACAGTTTCATCGAGATCGGTATGTTCATGCAACGGGAATGCGACATTGTCATATACATTCAGCGAATTGAGCAGCGCCGAATACTGGAACAGCATGCCCATGCTCTGGCGCAGCTCGTAAAGCCGCTTCTCCGAAATCGCGCAGAGATCCTCGTCGCCGTACCAGACATGGCCGGAGCTCGGTTTCTCCAGCCCGGCCAGCAGGCGCAGCAGCGTGGTTTTGCCCGAGCCCGAGCCGCCCATAATGGCGGTGATCTTGCCGGCCCGGATATGGATATCGGTCGGCGTCAGCGCAGTGACGTCGCCGTAGGATTTGCTCAAGCCTTCTCCGCGAATCATGCCGGCAGGCTAGCACGGCGAAACATCATTGCACGCGCGACGGTAGCGGCAACGATGGCGCTGGCGGAATCGAAACGCTACATTTGCGCGACTTTGATTCAGGAGTAGTGGTGATGAACTTTGCGGATCGTGATGGCTTGATTTGGTTCGACGGCGAGATGGTGGATTGGCGCGATGCCAAGGTGCATGTGCTGACCCATACGCTGCATTACGGCATGGGCGTATTCGAGGGCGTGCGCGCCTATCATGCCGATGCCGGCACTGCGATCTTCCGCCTGCAGGCGCATACCGACCGCCTGTTCCGCTCGGCCAAAATCATGCAGATGGATATTCCGTTCTCGAAGGATGAGATCAACGCCGCGCAGCTGGCCGCTGTGCGCGAAAACGGACTCGATTCGGCCTATCTGCGTCCGATGGTGTTTTACGGCTCCGAAGGGATGGGGCTGCGCGCCGACAACCTGAAAACTCATGTCATTGTCGCGGCATGGAGCTGGGGCGCCTATCTGGGCAAGGATGCGCTGGAGCAGGGGATCCGCATCCGCACGTCGTCGTTTGCGCGGCACCATGTCAATGTCGCGATGTGCAAGGCCAAGGCCAACGGCAACTATATCAACTCGATGCTAGCCCTGTCCGATGCGCTGCGCGACGGCTATGACGAGGCGCTGCTGCTCGATGTGGACGGCTTCGTTGCCGAAGGCAGCGGTGAGAACTTCTTCATGGTTTATGACGGCGTGATCTATACGCCCGAGCTGACCAGCGCGCTCGATGGCATCACGCGCGCGACCGTGATCGAACTGGCCCGCGAAGCCGGTTACGAGGTGCGCGAGAAGCGCATTACGCGCGACGAGGTCTATGTGGCCGACGAAGCCTTCTTCACCGGCACGGCGGCCGAGGTGACGCCGATCCGCGAGCTCGACGGCCGCACGATCGGCTGCGGCTCGCGCGGCCCGATCACGGCCGACCTGCAGCAGCGCTATTTCGATGCCGTGCACGGACGCAGGGACACCGACAAGGGCTGGCTCTCCTACGTGCGCTGAGCACCCGCCGATGTAGGGTCTGTTAACATTAATTGAAATGTGTATAATTGTTTCATGCACGTTAACACGCTCTCAATTTAATGAAATCGCTCACTTATTGCCCCGCGCCCGGGGCAATATCCGCA
>CAYSMR010000278.1:0-1970 GCA_964432195.1 uncultured Zetaproteobacteria bacterium
GCGGTGCTGCTGCCGGGGGCCGGGCATGCATGGCAGGGGCGCTGGCGCGATGCCGCGACCGCGGCGATGATGGTCTGGCCGATGCTGCTGCTGACGTTTTGGGCGGCACGGCGGCGGATGGGGCCGGTGACGCTGTTTTTTGCGCTGATTACGGCATGGCTCTGGTCGGGTACGGTCTTCTCATCGTTGTCGCTGGCCGAGCGCGGGACGCTGGAAAGCTATCTGGCCTGGTGGCAACATCTCTGGCAGGCGTCGGGCCTGCCCGGGCGACCGTGGTAGCGCGGGCAGGCAGGCGCTCCGGCGGCGTGGTTGACCTGGCTGTTTACGGCAGGGTTTATGCTGCGATCGCTGCGGCTGCGCTGGCGCTGGCAATGCTGTGGTATCTCCTGTTGCCGCCGCAGTCCGGTGTCACTGCAATGCCGATGCACGTTTACCGTAATCTGGTCGGCGAGCTGGACGGGCGCGCCTGTCCGTCGTGGCCGGTCTGCTCGCTCTATACGACGCAGGCGCTGGCGCGGTACGGGGCGCTGATCGGTTCTTGGCTGGCGCTTGATCGCATCATCCATGAGCATGATGATCTGCGCCGCGGCCCATGGGTCATCGTTGCAGGCCGCGAGCGCCTGTACGATCCGCTGGCGCGCAACGATTTCTGGTTGCGCGGCGCGCGCGCGGATGCGGTCGCGCAGCAGTAATACAGATATCGAAATGGAGAGGGGGATGATGAACAGGAATATGATGAACAGGAGCGTGATGAACAGAGGCCGAAGCGAACAGGGATTCACGCTGCTGGAGATTATGGTCGTGCTGCTCATTATCGGCGTGCTGGCGGCGCTGGTTGCGCCGCGTTTTCTCGAGCGCGCCGATGAGGCCAAGGTGGATGCCTGCAGGGTGCAGATGAAGAATATCGCGCAGGCGCTGAAGCTCTACCGGCTGCAGCACGGCCAATATCCGGCTTCGGGCAATTTGAGCGTGCTGGCGACGGCCGGCAAGGACGGCAAGCGCTATATGGATGCCGTACCGAAGGATCCGTGGGGGCATGATTATGTCTATCTCGCGCCCGGCGTGCATGGCGATTTCGATCTGCTCTCCTACGGCGCGGACGGTCAGCCCGGCGGCGCCGGTTTCGACGCCGATATCGGCAACTGGCAGTAGTCCGCCGGGCGGGCGCGCATGGTGGGCGGATGAGTCGGGGCGCGTTATCCGGCGAGGCCGGCTTTACGCTGCTGGAGATCATGTTGGTCATCGTGATTATGGCGGTGACGGCGATGATGCTTGCGCCATCCTACTTCTCGGCGATCTCCGCTTCGCCCGATGCGGAAGCGCGCAGGCTCGCGCAGGTGCTGCGGCTGGCCACCGAGGAGTCGGCGCTCTCCGGGGCGCAGTTCCGCGTACGTCTGCAGCGGCATGCCTACCGTTTTCAGAATCCGGATGCGACCGGCGAATGGCGGACGCTGCAGCAGGCGCCCTATGCCCCCTACAGGCTGCCGGAGGGCGTGCAGATCGTCGAAACCCGGCCGGCCGCGCCATTGACTGATGCGCAGTCGGGGGAGGCGGAGCACGCCGGCGGCGCGTTCGATGCGGAACCGGTGCTCGCCGATCTGCTGCTGGAGCCGGTCGGCGTGCGCCGGATCGCCGATATTCTACTGGCCGCCGAGCCGGATGATGGTGAGCGGATCGTCGTGCAGCTGCGTCCGGGGCCGGGCGGCATTGCGGTGAAAGATGCGCAATAGGCGCGCGGGCATCCATGAGGAGGGCGGCAGGGAGGCCGGCTTCACGCTGATCGAGGCGCTGGTCGCGCTGATGATCGCGGCGACGGCGCTGGTTGTGCTGATGGGCCGGCTCGGCGGCTCGGCCGATATTCAGCAGACGCTGGCGATGCACGATCTGGCGATGCAGGGCGCGCTGAACAAATTGACCGAATTGAGCATCGAGGATTCAAACAGCAGTCTGAATGAACGACAGGGCGTGCT
>CAYSMR010000279.1:0-1958 GCA_964432195.1 uncultured Zetaproteobacteria bacterium
CATCGCCGAGTACGAGGCAAGAATGAACCGCTTGGGCGAGGGCGAGGAGGAAGAGGAAGAGGAAAACAAGCTGGATCCGGAGCAGTTGTCCGAGGCGATCAAGGCTCGCACCGCCACCCCGGACGGCACGCCCATGCAAGAGACGGTGATCACCAAGGAGGAGCAGCTTCAGGAAGCATTGGCGCACTTCAACGCCGCCAAGAAGTACCATGCCGAATACCTGAAGCTGAAGAAGGAAAGCGAGAAGCATCCCGACGACCCCGAGCTGGCGAAGCGCGCGGAAGCCACCAAGGAGGCGATGCTGCGCGAACTGGTGAGCATTCCGTTCGCCCCGCGACAGATCGAGCTTCTGGTGCAGCGATTCAAGAACGCGGTGGAGCGCATCCGCAAGTGCGAACGCGCCATCCGCGATCTGGCGCTCAAGGCGGGCATGCCGCGCAAGCTCTTTCTCGAAAGTTTCCCGGCCCATGAGGACGACGAGCGCTGGGTGGACCGCATCATCGCCCAGCATGCCGGCGAGCCGTGGGTGGAGGCCCTGGAACGGGTGGCCGGCAAGATCCGCGAAAACCAGCGCCGCCTCAAGCGGGTGGAGCAGGAAACGGAGATGAGCGTGGCCGAAATCAAGGCCGTGGCGCGCAAGCTGACCATGGGCGAGGCCAAGGCCAGGCAGGCCAAGCGCGAGATGATCGAGGCCAACCTTCGCCTGGTCATCTCCATCGCCAAGAAGTACACCAACCGCGGCCTGGGCTTCCTCGACCTCATCCAGGAAGGCAACATCGGCCTGATGAAGGCGGTGGACAAATTCGAATGGCGGCGCGGCTACAAGTTCTCCACCTACGCCACGTGGTGGATCCGGCAGGCCATCACCCGATCCATCGCCGACCAGGCGCGCACCATCCGCATCCCGGTGCACATGATCGAAACGATCAACAAGATGATGCGCGTGTCGCGCCAGATCGCCCAGGAGATCGGCCGCGAGCCGACGCCGGAAGAACTGGCCGAGCATCTGGAGATGCCCGAAGACAAGGTGCGGCAAATTCTCGAGGTGGCCAAGGAGCCGGTGAGCCTGGAGACGCCCATCGGCGACGAGGAAGATTCCCAGCTGGGCGATTTCGTCGAGGACGAAAACGCCGAGGACCCGCTGGACGGTGCGGTGCGCAGCGCCCTGGCCGAGGCCACCCAGGAGGTTCTGGAGACCTTGACCCCGCGCGAGGAGAAGGTGCTGCGCATGCGCTTCGGCATCGGCATGAACACCGACCACACGCTGGAGGAGGTGGGCAAGCAGTTCGGCGTCACCCGCGAGCGCATCCGGCAGATCGAGGCCAAGGCCCTGCGCAAGCTGCGCCATCCCTCGCGCGCCAAGAAGCTCAAGACCTTCGCCGAAGGTCCGGAGCTGCCGCCGGCGGCCTAGCTTCCGCCTCCGGCGGCCTAGCTTCCGCCTCCGGCGGGGATGTGCAGGCGGCGAATGTCCACCGCCCTGCGGTTTTTTGAATCCACCCGCACCAGCGTGGCATGGATGTCCGCGCCGCGCTCGACGGCCTGGAAGCGCTGCGGCAGCCGCTGCACGAGGCGTCTGAGCGCCCCCTCCACCTGCATGCCGATCACGGACTGGTAGGAGCCGACCATTCCCAGGTCGGTCTGGTAGGCGCAACCCTGCGGTCGGATCGTCTCATCGCAGGTGGGAACATGGGTGTGAGTGCCGAACACGAACGAGGCGCGGCCGTCGAGATACCAGCCCATGCCCATCTTCTCGCTCGTCGCCTCGGCATGGAAATCCACCAGCACGGCGGCGACATTCTCGGGCAACTCGGCCAGGGCACGATCCGCCGCGGCAAAGGGGCAATCCCACGGCCCCATGAACACCTGGCCGATGAGGTTGACGACGGCAATGCGATGGCCTCCCGGCGTCTCTCGCACCGTCCAGCCTCGCCCCGGTGCCGCGGGAGTGAAATTGCAGG
>CAYSMR010000280.1:0-1939 GCA_964432195.1 uncultured Zetaproteobacteria bacterium
CCAATGTGATTGCGGTCGCCTCCGGCAAGGGCGGCGTCGGCAAATCGACGACGGCCGTCAATCTGGCTGTCGCGATGGCCCAGACCGGCGCGCGCGTCGGCCTGCTCGACGCCGACATCTACGGCCCGTCGATCCCGCGCATGATGGGGCTGGCCGGCTACAAGCCGGAGATCGATTATCAGAACAAAACCTTCCAGCCGCTGCAGAACTACGGCGTCAAAACGATCTCGATCGGCTTTCTGGTCGAGGAGAATCAGGCGATGATCTGGCGCGGACCGATGGTCGCCGGCGCACTGACGCAGCTGCTGACCGATGTGGTGTGGGGCGAGCTCGACTATCTATTTGTCGATATGCCGCCCGGCACCGGCGATGCGCAGCTGACGCTGACCCAGAAGACGCCGGTGACCGGCAGTCTGCTGGTCACGACGCCGCAGGACATCGCCCTGCTCGACTGCCGCAAGGGGATCGAGATGTTCAAGAAGGCCGGCGTGCCGACGCTCGGCATTGTCGAGAACATGAGCCAGTTCATCTGCCCGCACTGCGGCGAATCCAGCCCGATCTTCGCCGCCGGCGGCGCTGATCGTTTGAGCCGCGAGTACAATACCGAGGTGCTGGCCCATATCCCGCTCGATATCGCGATCCGCGAACGGGCCGACGAGGGCGTGCCGATCGTTGCCGCCGCGCCCGATTCAGCGCAGGCGCAGGCCTATCAAGCGCTGGCCGGCGAGGTGGCGCGTAAAATCAGCATCGTCAACCGGCGCAAGATCGATATCCCGGTTATGGTGCAGCAGCACTGAGAAGAGACTGATTCAACAGATAATGCCGATCGGGGCGCTCTACTCCTTACGCTCCCCGCGTCGATCCACCCCATTCCAAACCGGGGCAGTTGGCGAGCCAGACTTCAGCATCGCTTCGGTCACATAGAGCGATAATGAAATCAGCAGAATGCCGATCGCGAAATAGATCATATCCCAGACATCGCTGTACTCCATATCGATCGCCAGCTCGAAGAATTTGACGATCATGACCATCAGAATCACCTTGCCGAGGCGCGATTTCAGATCATCGAGGCTGCTGATCGACAACATATGCCGGGCTGACTCATCCTGATAGGCGATATCGATCTTGCTGACATAGAGTTCATAGATGCCGAACGTGAAAATCATCAGCACGATCGCCAGCAGAAAGCCGTCCACAACCTGCACGATATGGCCGACCGCATCGGCGCGTACGGCTTCGCGCACGCCTGTCTCAGTAATAAACAGATAATCGCTCAGCAACATCATGATATGGTAGGCATCGAGCGCGGTAATATAGAATATCATCATTGCGGCGATACCGCTGCAGAATACAGCCGGCAATACGGCCCAGCGCGCCTGCCACAGAACATGCTCAAACAGGTGTTCCAGTCGGTCCATCAATGTCTGCATGCAGGCCACCTACTCGGATGCGTCATCGGCCAGCAGCCGTCGACGCTGTTGCTCAAAATCCTCGCGCCGCGTATGCAGCGTCCGCCCTTTCCGGGCCGCCGTTTCGGCCAGGAAGAACGACACTGAAATCAGCGCAATCGCAATCGCAAACAACATGATCTCTTTGACTGAGTCGTAGTCCATCGCCAGCGATACCTCGAAAAATTTTACAATCAGAATCATCAGGATCACCTTGCCGACGCGCGCCTTCAACGAATCGAGACTCTCTATGCGCAGGAAATGGGCCTCGGCCTCATTGCCCTTGGCCAACTCAATGCGCGATATATAGAGCTCATAAATGCCGTAAGCGAAGATCAACAGTACAATCGCCAGCAGGAAGCCGTCGATAATCTCGACCACATGACTGATCGCATCGGCGCGGAAAATATTACGCGCATCGGCGCTGTCGAGCTCAACATAACCGATATAGTCGCGAACCACATACACGGTATCCACCGCAGCAACATAGA
>CAYSMR010000281.1:0-1938 GCA_964432195.1 uncultured Zetaproteobacteria bacterium
GACGTCAAGTCATCATGGCCCTTATGTCCAGGGCTACACACGTGCTACAATGGCAGATACAACGAGCTGCAAACCTGTGAAGGTGAGCCAATCTCTTAAAATCTGTCTCAGTTCGGATTGAAGTCTGCAACTCGACTTCATGAAGTTGGAATCGCTAGTAATCGCGGATCAGCATGCCGCGGTGAATACGTTCCCGGGCCTTGTACACACCGCCCGTCACACCATGGGAATTGGTTGCACCAGAAGCCGCCGGGCTAACCTTTCGGGGAGGCAGGCGTCTACGGTGTGGTCGGTAACTGGGGTGAAGTCGTAACAAGGTATCCCTACCGGAAGGTGGGGATGGATCACCTCCTTTATAGGGAATATCCCAAGGTCAAACTCGGTGTGTTCACAGCTCAGTTAGAAACATATTATTACGGAACGGGCCTATAGCTCAGTTGGTTAGAGCGCACGCCTGATAAGCGTGAGGTCCCTGGTTCAAATCCAGGTAGGCCCACCATATCAGTCGTTTTTTTCGTTCAATTGACGGGGGATTAGCTCAGCTGGGAGAGCGCCTGCCTTGCACGCAGGAGGTCAGCGGTTCGATCCCGCTATCCTCCACCAATTGGTGGATAGTCTGGTTTGTTTGAGAAGCTAGTGATCAGCATGCATGTGTATGTTGATGACTGTCTTTGACAGTGTTCTTTACAATTTGGTGTTTAATTTTTAATAAAACGATTATAACAGATTTATTGTTGTGATGACAATAGATTCAATGTTTTAACGTTGCATTGGTCAAGTGAAAAAGGGTCCATGGTGGATGCCTTGGCACTGAGCGGCGATGAAGGACGTGATAACCTGCGATAAGCTTCGGTAAGGCGGTAAATAGCCTTTGACCCGGAGATTTCCGAATGGGGAAACCCGGCTCTTATGAGTCACTCTCATCTGAATACATAGGGTGAGTAGAGCGAACGTGGAGAACTGAAACATCTTAGTACCCACAGGAATATAAATCAAACGAGATTCCCTGAGTAGCGGCGAGCGAAACGGGAGGAGCCCAAACCAGATAACTTGTTATTTGGGGTTGTAGGACTACGATATAGTATTGAGGATAGATAGCGGAAAGATTTGGAAAGATCTGCCATAGACGGTGATAGCCCAGTACGCGAAATTTTGAATCAGCTTAGTAGATTCCTGAGTAGGACGGGGCACGTGAAACCTTGTCTGAATCTGGGGGGACCACCCTCCAAGGCTAAATACGTCTCAGTGACCGATAGTGAACCAGTACCGTGAGGGAAAGGTGAAAAGCACCCCGTTGAGGGGAGTGAAATAGACCTGAAACCATGGACTTACAAGCAGTGGGAGCCTTATGTTTTAACAGGGTGACCGCGTACCTTTTGTATAATGGGCCAACGACTTATGCCTTAGTGGCGAGGTTAAGCTATAAAGCGAAGCCGCAGCGAAAGCGAGTCTGAATAGGGCGAAAGTCACTAGGGATAGACCCGAAGCCGAGTGAGCTATCCATGAGCAGGTTGAAGCGGTGGTAAGACATCGTGGAGGACCGAACCCACATTGGCTGAAGACAATGGGGATGACTTGTGGATAGGGGTGAAAGGCCAATCAAACTCGGCGATAGCTGGTTCTCTCCGAAAGCTATTTAGGTAGCGCCTCATGTATCACCTTCGGGGGTAGAGCACTGGATGGGCTAGGGGGCTTCACCGCTTACCAAACCTAACCAAACTCCGAATACCGAAGAGTGCAATCATGGGAGACAGACGACGGGTGCTAACGTCCGCCGTCAAGAGGGAAACAACCCAGACCAACAGCTAAGGTCCCTAAGTGTATGCTAAGTGGGAAACGAAGTGGAAAGGCTCAGACAGCCAGGAGGTTAGCTTAGAAGCAGCTACCCTTTAAAGAAAGCGTAATAGCTCACTGGTCGAGTCGGTCTGCGCGGAAGAT
>CAYSMR010000282.1:0-1904 GCA_964432195.1 uncultured Zetaproteobacteria bacterium
CATGCCGCACAACCGCTCGCTCATCCACTGCGCAGCGTCCGCTTCGACGTTGAGACCGGCGCGCTTGAGCTTCTGCTCCAGCCAGCGCCGGAAGCCCTCCTCGTCCGGCAGCCTGAATTCGCACTGCGGCAGGCCTGTTTGCGCCTGCAGCTGTTTATGCAGCGCCTTTTTCCATTCGACGCCCGGCGCGCAGATAATCAGCCTGTGCTCTGCAGCGAGCGACTCGATCAGCCGCAGCAGATGGGCGCTCTGTTTCGGATTGGCCGACTGCGCATTGCGCACCAGCGCATAGCAGACGGATGGGCCGAACAGTCCCTGATTGCGCGACTCCTCGTCGATCCGGGCCAGCTCGCTGATATCGAGCCGCATGCGCAGCGCCTGCGTATCGCCGGCAGCGAGCAGCGCCTCGGCGGCCTCGTATAGCGCATCCCCGTCCTCGCCGAACAGGTAGTAGATATGGTGGGCGGGGGGGAGCAGCTGTTCCGGTTTCAGTCGCATCGGACTCGATCGGCAGGCATGGCGTGCGGCAGCTCAGAAGCCCGAGCGCAGCCGGCCGACGGCATCGTTCAGCCACTGCTTGCCGAGATCTTGTTGCAGCCGCTGGCGGGAGGCTTCGATACTGGTTGGTCCGCCGGTCACGAATACGTCGCCCTGATGCAGGATCTGTCCGCTCTGCCATAGCGTGTCGCCGTTGTGTTCGACCCGGATCGAGCCGGAGAGGGCCATGCGGTATTGCGTGGCGATGCCGTTGCGATCGAACGCGGACGGCGTAAAGCGGGCCGGCCCGATGTTCACATAGATTGTCGCATGCTGCTGCGAATCGGCACCGCTGCCGCCATCCGCAGCGCGATCAACAACAGTGTAGCGCGATGAGCGCAGCCGCTGGCGCAGCGCGTTCAGCAGGGCGGGGTTGGCATTGCCGCTGACGCTGATGCTGCGTACATCGGCCGGAATCGCGCCGATTTCACTGCCCTGACCGACCAGATGATAACCGCAGCCGGCCGGCAGCAGCAGCGTTGTCAGCAGCAGCGCGCGAAGCAGCGCGTTCATCAGGCCGGCCGCACGACGATATTGAGCAGTCGGCCGGGCACCAGAATCACCTTGACGACCTGCATGCCGTCCAGCCATTTATTGATCGCCGGGTCGGCCTGCGCGGCGGCCAGCGCCTGATCCTGACCGGCCTCTTTGGCGATTGTAATCTCGCCGCGTTTCTTGCCCTGAATCTGCACGACCAGCGTAATCTCATCCTGTGCCAGCGCGGCCTCGTCGACCGCCGGCCACGGGCTGATCACGGCCGGTTCGCTCATGCCGAGCCGTTCGCCCAGTTCGCAGGCGAAATGCGGCACGAACGGGGCGAGCATCGTCGCCAGCGCCTCCAGGCCCTCGCGGCAGGCGCGCATGCCGTCGATACCCGTCGGCGTGAACGACTGCAGGCTGTTGCTCAGCTCCATCAGTGCTGCGATCGCGACATTGAACGCGAAACCGTGCTCGAATGCATGGGTCACCTTTTTGATCGTCGAATGGATCGCCCGCCGGATCTCCCGGACGGTGGCTTCATCATCGGCGCCATCGGCAGCCGTATCGAGTTTCTGCAGCAGTCGCCAGACGCGGCCGAGGAAGCGATGCGCGCCCTCGACGCCGGCGTCGTTCCACTCCAGATCCTTCTCCGGGGGCGCTGCGAACAGTGTGAACAGGCGCGCCGTATCGGCGCCGTAGCGCTCGATAATCGCGTTGGGGTCGACCGTGTTGCCCTTGGACTTGGACATCTTGGCTCCGTCCTTGAGCACCATGCCCTGGGTCAGCAGGTTTCTGAACGGCTCGTCGCCTCCCTGCTCGCTGCTGAACAGGCCGGCATCGCGCATCAGCTTGTGATAGAAGCGGGCATAGAGCAGATGCAGCACGGC
>CAYSMR010000283.1:0-1904 GCA_964432195.1 uncultured Zetaproteobacteria bacterium
CACGCCGGACTCGAGTCCCAGCAATCCCGGCATGTTTGATTCAAGGTAGGCGAAGAAGGCGGCATCGCGAATCAGGCCATATTTGATCAACTCGGCGATACCTGCCCGCAGCTCACGTGCAGGCAGTGTTTTCAGCACTTTGGGGTCGATCCAGACCAGTCTGGGCTGATAAAAGGCGCCGATCATATTCTTGCCATGCGGATGATTGACTGCTGTTTTGCCGCCAACACTGGAATCGACCTGGGCCAATAGCGTCGTCGGCGCCTGCACGTAGGGAATCCCGCGCCGGTAGCAGGCTGCGGCAAAGCCCGCCATATCTCCGACCACGCCGCCGCCAAGCGCAATAACCGGCTCATTCCTTGAAAGCCGGGCAGCCATCAGGCCATCCAGGATTGCGGACAGGCTGTGCATGGTCTTGTACTGTTCACCGTCAGGCAGCACATGTGCCTGAGCCTGCCACACGGATGCTTCAAGGCTTTCCGTAACCTGTTTCAGATACAGCGGCGCCACAACATCATTGCTGATGATGAGGCAACGATTGACACCGGGAAACAGCGAACGCATGGCTGTCCCGATATTTTCGAGGCAGCCCGGCTCGATATGGATATTGTAGGAGCGGTCACCCAACTCTACCCGGTAGTCACGCATGGCGGTTTCAGTATTCGACATGAAGGGGTCAGATCTTTACTTCACACTTTCTTGCCGCTCACCGATGCAAGCTTCCCCAAAAGTATAAAGTAATGGCCTTGCCCCATACATTATTTCATCAGCTGCTTGCCAGCTTGCCGCCCACCAGCGGCGCCTGCTGGATAATCTTCGGTGTGAGGAAAATCAGCAGTTCAGTACGTTTATCCGTCTTGGTATTTTTCTTGAATAGCCAGCCAAGTATCGGGATATCCTTGAGTCCGGGAATGCCCTCATCGGCGACATTGTTCTCTCGGGTGTAGATGCCACCGATTACGACGGTTTCACCGTTTTTCAGCAACGCATTGGTCTGAATTTCCTTGGTTGTAATCCCTGTCAGTCCGTTCACTTTCGTCGGGGCATCCTTGGTAATAAAGATATCAAGAATAATGTTCTTGTTGGCTGTGATCTGCGGCGTCACCTTAAGCTCCAGCACTGCGTCTGTTAGCACTGTTGTGGCAGGCGACGTTGTTGTGGCAGGCGTAACAATAGGCACCTTGGTGCCCGATTTGATATAGGCCTCCTGCAGATTGGCCGTTATCAGCCGGGGGTTGGAGACAATCTTGATATCGCTGTCGGCCTCGGAAGCCGAAAGCTCCAGATCCAGATTGATGGCGCCGCTTAACGATCCAAGCGTGATACCGACGGCGCCGCCGGATGCGGCTGACGCAGCAGCCGGCAGATCAACAATAAAACCGCGCGCTCCGGATGCCGTACTTGCAAGGCCTGAGGACGCATCCACTGCGCCAACTCCTCCGCCAACATTAACAGTGGATGGAAAGCGGTTGGGGGGTGAGCCAGCAAAATTCCCGCCCCACCGGACGCCTAACTTACGTGTGAAGTTATCGGTAGCTTCAATGATCCGCGCCTCAATCAGTACCTGCTCGACCGGCTTGTCAAGCACCTCGACCAGCCGCTTGATGTTGTCCACAGAATTCTGCGCATCCACGACAATCAGCGTATTGGTGCGCGTATCAGCCTGTATGGAGCCGCGCTCCGACAGCAGTGTCGTGGAATTCTGCTGCCCCGTGCCGCCTGCTGTCTGTGCTGTAGCGGCAGCCGTTACGGTCTGGGTGGACGCCTGGGTCTGCTGGGAACCCTGCAGCATCGCCAGTACATCATCGGCCTTGGCAAAATTCAGAACGATATATTCAGTAACAAGTGACGCCAGTTGCGCATTACCACGCTGCACTTCCAGCCGGGCCTGCTGCTCCTTGCGC
>CAYSMR010000284.1:0-1903 GCA_964432195.1 uncultured Zetaproteobacteria bacterium
GCTCGAGATAGCCGGAGAGGCGAGCCAGATCGAAATTGATCAGTCGGACATGCAGATCCGCATGCAGCCGCGATCCGGTTGCAATATTCGACCGGCCGCTGATATTCAGGACTCCTGTTTTATCCAGCAGTATCTCTGCCTTCAGCGCGCCCTGCATAGCGCCGCCGCTGTCCAGCGGCGCTATGCGGAAGCGGCGAACCTGCATCGCCGTGTTCAGCGGCGGCGTCACCGACTCATCGCGCAGCGCAATCCGGCTGCCGCGATCAATCAGCAATTCATCGATTACCACGCTTGGCTCAGTCGAACGGTCCTTTCGCGCCGAGACCGGCGCCGATTGATCGCTCCCGGTCAGCAGCAGCGGCAGCGCCCAGCCGCGCTGCTGCTTCAGCACGCGCGCCTGCAGCCCTTCGATGCGCAACTGTTTGATATCGTAGCGATCCGTCTGACGCTGCCCGGCGCGCAAGAGCCGGAGGTGGGCAATCGCAACCCGCGCGGCCGGATCGGCGCCCGGCAGATCCAGCCCATCGAGCGCCGCTTCGGCCACGGCGCCCCGCCCTGTCCCGTCCAGCGACGCCGCCTTCAAAACGCCCAGCTTAAATGCGGCCAGCAGCTGCTCGCTCGATACGCCGCCGTTCCGGTAGAGCTCCCCGTTGGCAATGCGCAATTCGGCCAGCTGCGCGCCGCGACCAGCGCGAATGCTCAGAGTCTGCATATCCAGCTGCTGCGCGCGCAGCCCCTGATCCGCTTGCAGCAGCGCCGCAGCCTGCAACTGCCGCGCACGCAGATGCTGCATCTTCAGGCTGCCGTCGATGCAGGCCTCGATAGCATTCATATCAAGCTGTTTGAATGAGAGCCGACTATCGGGGCGATTCAGCTGCCGCATCGCGCCGCCGCTCACAGTCAACGCCCCGATCTGCAGTCGCCACGTCCCTGTTTGCACATCTGCGGCCGAGCCCAATACCAAACCGGTTGCGCTGGCTGCCGCGATCTCCAGATCCGGCCGGCCTTTCCCGAACTGCCCGGCATGCGCCTGCTGCAGATGGAGGCGTCCGATTATAAACGCGCCGTCCGCGCCCCCCTCCAGATCGGCGGCCTTCAACGCGGCCAGCCGGAGAGTCCCCTGCCCGGCCAGCAGCCGACTGATGTGTACCTGCTCCAGCGCCAGCGATGCAATGCGGATGCGCTGAGCGTCGCCCAGCTCCGCGCCGTCGAGCGTCAGCTGGTCCGCAGCCAGACTGCGACCGCTGCTGCGCTCCATCATGCTCAAACCGTTTGCGCTGAAGGAGAGACGATCGCCGCGCAGCGAGGCGGCAAAATCTCCCTGCTGCAGCGCCAGCGTCAGATCGCCGGAGAGCTGCGCGCCGGCTGTGTCGATCTCGTAGCCGTAACCGGAAAACCGACTCTTCCCGATCTCAATCCGATGACGCAGGCGCTGCTGCTGCGCCTGCCGGCCGGTCAGCGACAGCTGCAGCGATTTCAGCGGCACGGAGAGGTGAAACTGCTCGGCATCGATATCGAGCTGTACGCGTTTCAGCTGCAGATCGTCCACAATCAGCCGCCACGATGATGAGTCCTGCCCGCCTGCGGGCGTGGGGCTGCTGCCTGCGCTGATCCCGACAACCCGCCAGATGCCGGTGCGCTGACTCAGATGCAGCGCGGAACCGCTCAACGTCAGGGTGCGGATATGCACAATGCCGGAAAACAGCGGCAGCCAGTCAAAATCGAGACGCAGATGGTCGACATGCAGGCCGTCGCCGGAGTGCAGACCGTCGATCTCCGCCGTGCCTGCGAACAGGTTCAGATCGATATTGTCGATCCGGGCGTCGGCAATGCCGTGGCGCTGCAGCCATGCCACCGCGCCCAGCCCGATGGCGCCCGGCAGCAGCCCCCCCCCCCCCCCCCA
>CAYSMR010000285.1:0-1899 GCA_964432195.1 uncultured Zetaproteobacteria bacterium
CTGCATGTCCGACTGATCAATTTCGATCTGGCTCGCCTCTCCGGCTATCTCGAGCCGCAGCTGGGGCGGGCGGTGAAAACCGGTCAGCTGAATCTGGAGAGCCGGATTCGGATCCGGAATAACCGGATCGATGTGGAGAACAGCCTGCTGATCCGCAAGCTGGAACTGGAGCAGCCGCGTCAGCCGGCTGCAGATGCGGCGCTGGCCGGCGGCATGGCGCTGGATATGGCGCTGGGCATGTTGCAGGATAATCGCGGTGATATTGAGCTGGATATGCCGATCCGCGGCGCGCTGGATGATCCGGATATCGATCCGGCCCATCTGATCAACCGGGCGCTGGTCAGTTCGCTGAAGGCCGGCGCGATAACCTATGCGGCGCTGGCGCTGCAGCCCTATGGCAGTCTGATGCTGGTCGCCGATCTTGCTCACGGCCTGATTCAGGATACGCTGCGGCCGGCGTTGACGCCGGTGCGCTTTGCCGAACGCGCAGTCGCGCTGTCAGCCCCGATGCGGGACTATATCAGCAAGGTTGCGGCGCTGGTCAAACAGAAGGATTTTCGCCTGCAGGTCTGCGGTGTGGCCACGCGGAATGAGGCGCAAGCATCCGATGCGAGCGTGGATGCAGACGGGCAAAGGCAGCATCGGGTGCAGCCGGCCACGCTGGATGATGCGCAGCTGCTGGAGCTCGCGCAGCGGCGCGCCGATGCAGTGATGGCGGCTCTGCGCGCGGCCGGCGTCGCGGATCAGCATGTGTTCAACTGCCGTCCGCGCATTGATGCATCCGCTCAGTCGGCCGGGGCCAGGGTGGAGCTGCTGCTCGACGACTGAGTCGGGGCGGATGCGGCAAGCAGGCGGTCGATATCCCTGCTCAGGCGGATAATGTCGAACGGCTTCATCATGACAAGATCGCGCGCGCCCAATTCAGGCGCGGCATCGCGGAAGCCGGTCAGATAGATGCACGGCATATCGGCATTGCGCAGGCGCATTGCGGTCATTCCGTCCATCATCGGCATGACGACATCGGTAATGACCAGATCGATCCGGTTGTCATTGAAGGCCGCCAGTCCCTCGTCGCAGACGATAATTGTGCGATAGCCGAACCCTTCAACGATATCGCCCAGCAGCTGTAGCATATCTTCATCATCTTCCATCAGCAGGATTGTTGCAGGCCTGACGACCCGGGTGGTGTGCTCGATCCGCTCCTGCTGTTCATGCCCGTCCGGCGCTTCGCTGACCGGCAGATAAAACTGAATTTCCGCGCCGTGCTTGTTGCGATTGCGGGCGGTAATATGACTGTTGAGCTGGGTAATGGTGCCGAAGGCGGTGGAAAGCCCCAGTCCGGTGCCTTCGCCGCTCGGCTTGGTGCTGAAAAACGGATCGAAGACTCGGTCCATTGTAGCAACCGGGATGCGGCTGCCGTTGTCGCGGACCTTGATACAGAACAGCAGCGCGCGCGGGCCGCTGCCGGATGAGAGGCCGGCCGGACATTTGGCATGATTGCAGTCGCAGCTCGGGCAGGCCATGACCTTGACGGCGATGCGTCCGCCGGCTGCGCCGTCGATGGCCTGTACGGCATTATTGATCAGGTTGATGAGCACCTGCTGCAGCTGTCCTGGCTCGCAGAGCACCTGCTCGACGCGGAACTGTTCGATGAGCTGGAAATTGGGGGGGGGCAGGCTGATGCGGCAGAGGTCGACCGCCTGCCGCAGGGCGGGGATGATATTGGTCTTGCGCAGTTCGCTGTCGCTGTTGCGCGCATAGAGCATCAGCTGATGAATCATGCCGGATGCCTTTTCACACAGCGTGTCGATGCTCTGCAGTCTGTTGCGGATCGATGGATCTAGGCTGTTCTGGCTCTGAATCAGATAGGACTGGCCGCTGATGCCAGCCAGCATATTG
>CAYSMR010000286.1:0-1896 GCA_964432195.1 uncultured Zetaproteobacteria bacterium
AAAAACAAGCCGTGAGTGCATGGGCCCCCCAGGGGAGCCTCTCTTGCTTCGCAATTCACCTTCTGCACATGAACGGCCGGTGAAAAAGGGTTTTGATTCATGATCGGTAAAATCATTGATGCGAGTCTGCGCAACAAGCTGATTGTGCTGATCTTCACCGGTATTCTGGTCGCAGCCGGCGGCTATGCGGTGAAAAATATCTCACTTGATGCGATTCCCGATCTCTCCGATGTGCAGGTGATTGTATTCACCGACTATGCTGGCCAGGCGCCGCAGGTCGTTGAGGATCAGGTCACCTATCCGCTGACCACAGCGATGCTGGCCGTACCACACTCGAAAGTGGTGCGCGGCTACTCGTTCTTCGGTTTTTCGGTGGTCTATATCATCTTCGAGGACGGTACAGATATGTACTGGGCGCGTTCGCGCGTGCTGGAGTATCTGAATTATGTGGCCGGCCGCTTGCCGGCCGGGGTGACGCCGTCGCTGGGGCCGGATGCGACCGGCGTCGGCTGGGTCTATGAGTATGCGCTGGTGGACCGCTCCGGCAAGCACGACCTGGCCGAGCTGCGTTCGATTCAGGACTGGTATATGCGCTATGCGCTGCAGACCGTGAACGGCGTTGCCGAAGTCGCGTCGATGGGCGGCTATGTGAAGCAGTATCAGGTCGAGGTCGATCCCAACGCGCTGGCCGAATACGGCATACCGCTGGCGAAGGTGAAGCATGCGATCAAGCGCTCGAACAATGATGTCGGCGGCCGCCTGATCGAGATGGGCGAGACCGAATTCATGGTGCGCGGCAAGGGCTACCTGAAAGGCATTCCGGACCTGGAGGTGGTGCCGGTCGGCGTTGATACGCACGGTACGCCGATCCTGCTGCGCGACGTTGCCCAGATCCATCTCGGGCCGGAGCTGCGGCGCGGACTGATTGAACTCAACGGCGAGGGCGAAGTGGCCGGCGGCGTGATCATTATGCGTTACGGCGAGAATGCGCTGACGACCATCGAGGCAGTGCGCGACAAGCTCGAGGAGCTGAAGAAGGGACTGCCCGAGGGCGTGGAGATCGTGCCGACCTATGACCGCGGCGGCCTGATCGAACGCGCCGTGGAGAATCTGAAGGACAAGCTGTTCGAGGAGTTTCTGGTCATTTCGCTGGTCTGCATGCTGTTTCTGATGCATGCGCGCAGCGCGCTGGTGGCGATTGTGACGCTGCCGCTGGGCGTGCTGATCGCGTTCATGCTGATGCAGTGGCAGGGGCTGGCGGCCAATATCATGAGTCTGGGCGGTATCGCGATCACGCTCGGCGCGATGGTCGATGGCGCGATTGTGCTGATCGAGAATGCCCACAAGCATCTGGAGCAGGAGGAGCGCGACAAGGGCGCGGAACTGACCGTTGCCGATCGCTGGCGGGCCGTGGCGCGGGCGTCGCGCGAAGTGGGCCCGGCGCTCTTCTTCTCGCTGCTGATTATTACCGTCTCGTATTTGGCGATCTTCACGCTGGAGGCGCAGGAGGGACGTCTGTTCAAGCCGCTCGCTTTCACGGCGACCTATGCGATGCTCGGATCGGCCGTGCTGGCCGTGACGCTGGTGCCGCTGCTGATGGGCTGGTTTATCCGCGGCAAGGTGATGCCGGAGGAGAAGAATCCGGTCAATCGCGCCCTGCAGTGGGCGCACGGGCCGGTGCTGTCGGCAGCGCTGAAGCATCGCTGGATCACGCTGCTGATTGCGCTGGGGCTGCTCTTTTCGATGGCGATACCGATGGGCAAGATCGGTTCGGAGTTCATGCCGCCGCTCGATGAGGGCGATATCCTCTACATGCCGACGACATTCCCGGGGCTGTCGATCACCAAGGCCAAGGAGCTGGTGCAGCAGACCGACAAGATTCTGAAAACCTTCCCC
>CAYSMR010000287.1:0-1879 GCA_964432195.1 uncultured Zetaproteobacteria bacterium
GCATTCAATTTGAAGACAGGATGCCGAGGCAATAAACCAATACCGTTTACACAAAGCTTCTTACACCCTCCGGTCTTGGAGAGCAGGATCAGACATTGATCCGGTGCGATAATCGTATCGACAATATCGTATTTCATGGGCGCATCCTTTCTATTTCGCTATTCATTCGCAGCGCGGCCCGTATTTACATTCAAAGCCGGCGAAGCAGTCTGTCGTGAAAATATACTCGCAAATATATCCGAGAATACAAGCGACCCGCAGATGTCATGCTGCGGCAACGTATTCGCATCGGAGAGGAGTCGTCATGTAGAATGAACAGTTCGTGGAGGGATTGCTCGATTCCATCCGTCGTTCGCCGACCCCGTTTCATGCGGTTCGGCAGATGGTCGTGATGCTGGAGGCAGCCGGCTTTCAGCGCCTAAGCGAGGCTGAGCCGTGGGATCTCGGCGAGGGACAGCCGCAAGGGCGCTATTTTGTGACGCGTAATGATTCATCGATTGTTGCGTTCGCGCTGAACCGGCCGCTGGCCGGGCAGGGCATCCGGATGGCCGGCGCGCATACCGACAGCCCATGCCTGAAAGTGAAGCCGAATCCGGAAATCACGACGCACGGTTACCTGCAACTCGGCGTCGAGGTGTACGGCGGGGCGCTGCTCAATCCGTGGTTCGATCGCGATCTGTCGCTGGCCGGGCGGATCAGCGTGCTCAATGAGGCCGGGCAGATCGAGCAGCGATTGATCGACTGGCAGCGGCCGCTGGCGGTGATTCCGAGTCTGGCGATTCATCTGGACCGGGAGGCCAATGAGAAGCGCAGCATCAATAAACAGAACCACCTGCCGCCGCTGCTGATGCCGTTGCCGGCCGATGCGGCCGGCGCGCAGCCCGGGTTCGATGCGCTGCTGCTGGCGCAGCTGGAGCGGGAGTCGTGCGATGCGGATGGCAGCCGCGCGTGCAGCGTGCTCGATTATGAGCTTAGTCTGTATGATGTGCAGCTGCCGGCGATAACCGGCCTGAACGGTGAGTTCATCAGCAGCGCCCGGCTGGATAATCTGCTCAGCTGTTATACGGCCCTGGTCGCGCTGCTGGAGGAGCCGGGCAGCGCGAATGAGCTGCTGGTCTGCAACGATCACGAGGAGATCGGTAGCGTTTCGGCCGCCGGCGCGCAGGGGACGCTGCTGCGTTCGGTGCTGATGCGCCTGTGCGGCGACGAGGCGCAGTTCGCGCGCATGATCGCCTCCAGTCTGATGGTGTCGGTCGATAATGCCCATGCCGCGCACCCGAACTATGCGGACAGGCATGAACCCGGCCACAGGTCACTGATCAATGCAGGGCCGGTGATCAAGATCAACGCCAATCAGCGCTATGCGTCGAATAGCGAAACGGCGGCGCTGTTCCGTCACCTTTGCGCCACTGTCGGTGTGACGGCGCAATCCTATGTCGTGCGTTCGGATATGGGTTGCGGCAGTACGATCGGACCGATCACGGCGGGCGGGCTTGGCGTGCGCACTGTGGATGTCGGCGTGCCGACGCTGGCGATGCACTCGATTCGCGAGCTGGCCGGCAGCCGCGATGCGCAGGATCTCCGCCGCGTGCTGGTGCGCTTCTTTGCCGGCTGAAACGGTGAGGTTTCAGACGCTCGGCATCGCTAAACTGTTGCGGTTACAGCATTGTTCGGAAGCCGTGAAACAATCTGTTGACGCACCGTCTTGCCGCGCTAATATTCGCCGCCCTCTGCAACCGGGAGCAGCAATCGACAGGGCGCTGGCACCGGAATGCGAAGGGAGATGCAAAAAAAGAGGTTGACACCTCAGATGGTGGCCTTATAGTTCGCCGCCCGCAGTCGGAGGGTGTGACAGAGATGTGACGCGGATGACTGGGGG
>CAYSMR010000288.1:0-1874 GCA_964432195.1 uncultured Zetaproteobacteria bacterium
CACCAAGGCCAAGGAGCTGGTGCAGCAGACCGACAAGATTCTGAAAACCTTCCCCGAGGTGGAGTCGGTGTTCGGCAAGGCCGGCCGCGCCGATTCGGCGACCGATGCAGCGCCGTTGTCGATGATGGAGACGATCATCCGTCTCAAGCCGAAGGAGGCATGGCCGGATCCGGACAAGAGCACGCAGGAGCTGATGAAAGAGATGGATGCGGCGATCAGGTTCCCGGGGCTGGCGAATGCCTGGACCTATCCGATCAAGACGCGCATCGACATGCTCTCGACCGGCATCAAGACGCCGATCGGCATCAAGGTGGCCGGCCCGAATCTGAATGTGCTGCAGGCGGTCGGCAAGTCGATCGAGCAGGCAGTCAAGACGCTGCCGGAGACGACATCGGCATTCAGTGACCGTGCCGCAGGCGGCTACTATCTGGATATCGATATCCGGCGCGACCAGGCGGCCCGTTACGGATTGACGGTCGGCGATATCGAGGATGTCATCCAGTCGGCGATCGGCGGCATGAATGTGACCCAGACCGTCGAGGGGCTGGAGCGTTATCCGGTCAATCTGCGCTATCCGCGCGATTATCGCAGTGATCCGGAGGCGCTGAAACGGGTGCTGATTCCGACCCCGACCGGCGCGCAGATTCCGCTAACGGCAGTCGCCGATATCGGCATCCGGCGAGGGCCGCCGGCGATTAAGAGCGAGAATGCGCGCCTCTCCGCCTGGGTCTATGTCGATATCTCGACATCGGATATCG
Organism: uncultured Zetaproteobacteria bacterium; assembly: GCA_964432195.1. Taxonomy (GTDB): domain Bacteria; phylum Pseudomonadota; class Zetaproteobacteria; order Mariprofundales; family Mariprofundaceae; genus Mariprofundus. The sequence continues at coordinate 759 of CAYSMR010000288.1, forward strand.
GCGGCTATGTCGCCAAGGCCAAGCAGGTGATTGCCGATCAGGTGAAATTACCGGCCGGTTATACGCTGGAGTGGTCGGGGCAGTTTGAATATATGGAGCGTGCTTCGGCCCGGATGCGCATCGTCATTCCGGCGACGCTGCTGCTGATCTTCCTGCTGCTCTATTTCAACTTCGGCACGCTGACTGCGCCGGCGGTTGTGATGATGAGCGTGCCATTCTCGCTGATCGGCGGCTTCTGGCTGGTCTGGTATCTCGGCTTCAATCTGAGCGTGGCGGTTGCGGTCGGCTTTATCGCGCTGGCCGGCGTGGCGGCCGAAATCGGCGTGCTGGTGCTGACCTTCATCGATCAGGAGGTCGCTTACCGGCGCACCGAAGCGGGAGGGCGGTTGAGCGATGACGCGATGCGCGCCGCCGTACAGCGCGGCGTGGCCAAGCGCGTGCGTCCGATTGCGATGACTGCTACGGCGGTGATTGCCGGGCTGGTGCCGATTATTCTCGGTTCCGGCACCGGTTCGGATGTGATGCAGCGAATTGCCGCGCCGATGATCGGCGGCATGGTGACAACGACGCTGCTCTGCCTGATTGTGCTGCCAGTGATCTACGGCATGCTGCTGCAGTTCCATGAAAGGCGCATTGAAAATGCTGATTAATTCAGCCTTGGCGTGCAGGCCATGGACGGCCTGCCATCATTCATCAGGATAGATGAATGAGACGGTTATGCCGCCGACAGGTGGGCGGCAGGATGGTGCGAATCAAATCAGGCGCGCAAGGGGCCGATTTGTAAGCTCCGGCAAAACCGCGCTTTTGCCGGAGCGGGCTGATTGTTGCCAGGATGGCAATAAATCAGCATCCGCCTGACGAGAATAGAACGCAATAGAAAACAAGGGGATCGTATGAATCATACACATCGAAACAGAGGCCCGATCCGGAAGGGGATGATATGGGGGCTGGGATTAACCGCGCTGCTGCTGGCTGGCTGCAACAACGGATCGGCCGACGGCCCGTCCGCAAAGCCTGCTGTAACGGCCAAGAATACGGCGCTGGCGAAGCCGGAGGTGGTGATGTACAAGGCGCCGAACTGCGAATGTTGCACCGGCTAAAACGGAAGGGCACACC
>CAYSMR010000289.1:0-1869 GCA_964432195.1 uncultured Zetaproteobacteria bacterium
ACCATTGATGTTGATGATGTTCGCCCTGTTTGGATTGTCAGCCGGCTTTATCAACCTGTATCAACTAATGGTGGTAAAGAAGACGGATCGCGATGCGGAGAGAGATGAAGTGGATGAGCTATGAGCATGCATCTGGACATGAGTACGCCGATCGAGTACTTCCGGGTAGAGATCTATCATGATCTCCATATTGGCCCGCTGGATCTATCGATATCGAATACCGCGGTCTATATGTGGGTGGCCGTATTAGCCGTTACGTTGCTGCTATGGCGTCTGTCCGCCCGGCTGAAGCTGGTGCCTGATAACGGGCAATCGCTGGCCGAAATCCTGTACGAGTTTGTCGCCGCACAGACGCGTCTGAATATTCACCGCGGTGCGGAACGCTATATCCCGCTGATGTTTACGCTGTTCACATTTATTCTCGGCTGCAATCTGGTCGGACTGATCCCCGGCGCATTCACGCCCACATCACAACTGGCGGTCACCGGCACGCTGGCCTCAGGCATATTCCTCTATGCGGTCGGATTGCGCATCTACCTGCATGGCTGGGGTTTCTTTCGTGCATTCGTGCCGTCAGGCGCGCCGCGCATCCTGCTGCCACTGATGATACCGATTGAACTGATATCGTTTCTGGCGCGACCTCTGACGCTGGCCTTGCGGTTGTTCGCTAATATGACAGCCGGCCATATGGCGCTGGGCGTGCTGGCCGTGCTCGGGCTGGCCGCACCATGGTTTATCCAGTGGATGCCACTCGGCTTCACGGTATTGCAGATCGCGCTGGAAATCGTGATTTCCTTTATTCAGGCATATATCTTTGTAGTGCTCTCCTGTGTCTATATTGATGACGCACTGAGCGACGAATAAGGAGGCTGTTATGGATGCAGCAACAATGGTGCCGATCGGCATGGGGCTGGCTGCGGCCGGCATGGCCGGCGCCGGCCTCGGCATCGGCCTGATCTTCAGCAAAATGATTGAGGCTGTCGCACGCCAGCCCGAGGCCGAGCCGATACTCTCCAAATATGTCTGGATCGGTTTTGCCCTGGTCGAGACGATCGCGCTGTACGCACTGGTCGTCGCGTTCATTATCATGGGTATGGACTAGGAGCCGGGTAAACCGATGCCGCAATTCGATACGAGCCTGTTCGCCTCGCAGATATTCTGGAGCATCGTCTCGTTCGCGGTGCTGTTTGTCGTGCTCAGCCGCTGGATTCTGCCGCGTATTGCGGCCGTGCTGCGCCAGCGCGCCCGGCAAATTGAAGATGAGATTGCGCAGGCGCGCCAGGCCCGGCAACAGGCTGAAGCGTTGAAACTCGAATATGCGGACAGGTTGGCTGAGGTTGATCGGGATGCCAGAGAGATGTTCGATGCGGCGGAAAAACGTATTCTGGAGCGGCGCAATCAGCTGATGGCGGAGTGGAGAGAGGAGATGGAGCGAAAGAAGCGCATTTTTCTGGATGATACTGAAGTCGTCCGACAGCGGGTGATCCGCGAGATCCGCGCCGATTCTGCCGAACTGATTGCGGCAGCGACCGAAAAACTGATTCGTCAAAAAGTGGATGTGGCAGAAGCGCAGCAGCTGATCGAGGAGACGATTAAAGAGCTGGAGCGCAATGCATCCGGCAAGCATTAATGCATAACAGCGGCACTTACAAAAGCGCATGAACGGGTATATAATCATGATGCGCTGATTCCAATGGATGGAGGAATCTTATGAGGCACTCACCCCCTTCTCCTGCGGCCAGCAGGTCGGATCTGTTGCTGCGCAGCAGGCACGGTTAAGCAGATGCCCCGGCATATTCAGCGGCTGCTGCTGATACTCGCCGCCTCCGCCATCGCGGCGATCTTCGCGAAGGCTTATTTTACTGTAGA
>CAYSMR010000290.1:0-1841 GCA_964432195.1 uncultured Zetaproteobacteria bacterium
AGCAATATGTTCAGATGCGCGCCATCTCGGCATTCGGTTCAGCCTGGCTGAACGGGCGCGGGCAACGCTGGCTGGTACGTAAAATCACCGACCATGTGCTCTTCTCCGAGCACCCTGGTCCATGGATGCTGCTCGAGCAGGCCCACTTCCAGCGCTGGGTCAACCTCAACAGCGACCGTCATTTCCGCATCCGCTGGTCCGGCTGGCAGTAATCCCGCAACTGCAGCGCGCAAAAAAAGGGCCGCCCTTGCGGGCGGCCCTCAGGTCGTACGTCAACCGGTCAATCAGCAGGAGTAGTAAAGCTCCATCTCGATCGGGTGCGGACGCATGCGCAGTTCGTTGACCTCTTCCATCTTCAGCTCGATGTAAGCATCAATCATGTCGTCATCCATCACGCCGCCCACTTTCAGGAACTCGCGGTCGGCATTGAGCGCCTCTAGCGCCTGCTCCAGGCTGCTGCAAACCGTCGGGATCTCCTCGGCCTCTTCAGCCGGCAGATCATAGAGGTTCTTGTCGGCCGCTTCGCCCGGATCGATCTTGTTGGCGATGCCGTCGAGACCGGCCATCAGCAAGGCGGTGAAGGTCAGGTACGGGTTGCCGGAGGAGTCCGGGAAACGCACCTCGATGCGACGGGCCGGATCGGAGTTGACGACCGGGATACGGATCGACGCCGAACGGTTGCGGTTCGAGTAGGCCAGCATCACCGGCGCCTCGAAGCCCGGCACCAGACGCTTGTAGGAGTTGGTGGAGGAGTTCGTGAACGCATTCAGCGCGCGGGCATGCTTGATGATGCCGCCGATGTACCAGAGCGCTTCCTGACTCAGGTTGGCGTATTTGTCGCCGGCGAACAGGTTCTTGCCGTCTTTCCAGATCGACTGGTGCACATGCATGGCCGTGCCGTTGTCGTTATAGATCGGCTTGGGCATGAAGGTTGCGGTCTTGCCGTGCGCGTCGGCCACGTTGTGCACGACATATTTGTACCACTGGGCGCGGTCGGCAATATCGATGAGCTCGCCGAAACGCATGGCCAGCTCGCACTGACCGGCAGTCGCCACTTCATGATGGTGGCACTCCATATGGATGCCCAGATCGCTCATCACCAGGCTCATGTCGTTGCGCATCTCATGCAGCGAATCGACCGGCGGGACCGGGAAATAGCCGCCCTTCACCTTCGGACGATGACCAGTGTTGCCGCCCTCGAAACGGACATTGGAGTTCCACGCCGCCTCTTCGGATGAGATCTCATAGCTGCAGGAGCCCATTTCATTGCTGTAACGCATGCCGTCGAAGACGAAGAACTCCAGCTCCGGGCCGAAGTAGACCGTGTCGGCGATGCCGGCGGAACGGATATACTTCAGCGCGCGCTGGGCCACCTGACGCGGGCAGCGGTTGTAGTCCTGACCGGTCAGCGGGTCGATCACCTGCGCCACCAGCACCAGCGTGGAGGCCTCGAAGAAAGGATCGATATTGGCGCTGGCCGGATCCGGAATCAGAGCCATGTCGGAGTTATTGATATCGCACCAGCCGGAAATCGACGATCCGTCAAAGGCGAAACCGTCTTCGAACGTATCTTCGCTCAGCTCGTGGATCGGAAATGTTACGTGCTGCCATTTGCCCTTGGTATCCGTAAAACGGACATCAACAAATTCGCACTCGTTTTCTTTAATCAGGTCAAAGACCTTTTGAATCGCGTCGCTCACAGTTGTTCTCCTCTCTATGTATACAGAAAATCCCACCCGGTAAAAATAGGAGGCGTGACTTTGTCACAACCTCGGGCCAAACGCAACATCCCGCCGCAGGCCGGCTTACCCCAGCGAATCGCCGATTCCGAGCTGCGCGCC
>CAYSMR010000291.1:0-1840 GCA_964432195.1 uncultured Zetaproteobacteria bacterium
TGCTAAATACTGCATTCTCTAACCTGGACTATTCATTGTTGCCCCTGCTGTCGAGTCCGCTTCGCGCTTCGGGGTCTTGCTTCGCGGATTTATGTTGCAAGTGCCTTATAAAATAAGCATTGTTTAGATATGGATGCGGTATATTTTGATGAAGGAATGCGCGAAACGAGACCTGACCCCCGTCCTGTGTTGTATCTGGCATTGGATTTCATGCGTCCTACAAAGCGAATATGCCGGTCAGTCATCTCATGAAACCATGTATAATCGTTGTAGGCTCTATCGAAAACGTAGGTAGCACCGTCCAGCAGGGGCATCTTCTCGGCCGCCTTTTTGTCATGCTGTTTGGCGTCTGTGATGGAAAAGAATGTGGGAGTCTGAGCATCGGGATCATACACCGTATGGATCTTCACACCTGATTTCCCGCTGCGAAATGTCGCCCATTCAAACTGCTGCTTACACAGATCAATGGTAGTGGAGTCGATCAGGCGAACTGCTTCCTTATGCCGGATACTCGTGCCTCTTGATCGCTCTAGAAGCCAATAGAATAGTTCCATGTACATACCTGCCGAACGCTTTGCATTGGCATCTGCAAGTGTGGAACGCTTTACCTGTTTGGCCCCAAAATGATAATGCGTAGTTGAATGACTATCCCATGCTGACACCACATCACGAAGCGACTGACGAGAACAAAGCTGTGCGTAGAGCATGACACAAAACTGTGTCCAGCACGGAAGACTTCTCACTCGTCTATTCCCCTCATAACGCTTGATAACCTTCTCAAAATGATGGCGTGGAACCTCTTTGAGCAATTGATGAAATATCGTGTTAGTGTGCTTCATGGCCTGAGTTCTCCGTCTGGAGTATTTGCTGTCTCGATAACTACAAATATACCATAAACGTTGGGAATTCAGGCCTACTTTCTTACACCAAAATCCTTAACCGGACAGGCGTGAGTTTATCCATTAAATGGTACATTATCGAGCGAACTTATTTTGGTCGCAAACAGCCGTTCGTCCATTCAACCTTGCGAACCGTTACCAGTGCGACTTTTGGCTGGAATCTTTGGTCATCAGGCTTACTGCTCCTTCTCCACTTCCAGTATGCGCATGGTTGTCTTTAATACACTGTCCGGGTTCAGGGAAATGGATTCTATGCCTTCCCTGACCAGAAATTCAGCTACCTCCGGATAATCGGAAGGGGCCTGCCCGCAGATGCCTATATATTTGCCCCGGCGTTTACAGGCGGAAATAGCCATCTTCAACATAGTCAGAACAGCAGGATCACGCTCATCAAAGATATGGGCAACAAGTTCCGAATCCCTGTCCACGCCGAGCACAAGCTGGGTCAGATCGTTGGAGCCGATAGAGAAGCCGTCAAAAATATCGAGGAAAGCATCGGCTGAGATGACGTTGGCCGGAATCTCGCACATCATGTAAATCTCCAGCCCGTCTGCGCCGCGCTTCAGGCCATGTTCGGCCATCAGATCCAGCACCTTCCGCCCTTCAGCCGGTGTGCGGGTGAAAGGAATCATCAGGCAGATATTTTTCAGCCCTTTCTCTTCACGCACCATGCGCATAGCCCGGCATTCCAGCGCAAATGCTTCCCTGAACGAATCCGAGTAATAGCGGGCTGCGCCCCGAAATCCGATCATCGGATTATCTTCAACAGCTTCGTATGCCTTGCCGCCGATCAGGTTGGCATACTCATTCGACTTGAAATCGGACATGCGGAAAATGACTTTGCGGGGATAAAATGCCGCAGCGATAGTGGAAATTCCTTCGATCAGGCTTTTGACATAGAAATCGACCGGCGAATCATAGGCAGATGCGCGTTTGTGAAT
>CAYSMR010000292.1:0-1827 GCA_964432195.1 uncultured Zetaproteobacteria bacterium
TGGCACCGACATATGAACCCAAATACCCAATTGTCAAGCCTGACCCAGTCACACACATCAGCGTGAACTCAGCGTCGAGGATTATATCGACCGAGCTGGCGGCGTGACGCGCTTCGCCGATGAGGGGCATATCTATGTTGTGCATGCCAATGGCATCGTGGAGCCGGTGCGCAGCGGCTGGCATGAGACGAAGATCATGCCCGGTGATGCCATCGTCGTGCCGGAGGATGTGGCACCATTCCGCCTGATGGATGCGGCCTTGGATTGGTCCAAGGTGCTGTATCAGATCGGTGTGGCGCTCGCTTCGATGAAGGCGATCAGGATCCTGTGATGAAACAACCAAACGAGACGAAGACGAACCAACCCTCGCCGGAGCAGTCCTCGCCGCCGGTGGCCATCATCGATCCGAGGATGCTGGCTGGCATGTATGGCATGGCGGAGGAAGAGATCGATCTGCTGGAATATTGGAGGACGATCTGGAAGCGGCGGTGACTGATCCTGGCTGTTGTCATGGTGGCTGCGCTGTTGTCAGCAGGCATCAGCTTGCTGATGCCGAATGTCTATCGCGCCGAAGTGCTGGTCGCCCCGGTGTCTGAGGATGGTGGCAAGGGTGGCGGACTTGGCGCGGCCCTGGGCAACTTGGGAGGACTGGCCTCACTCGCTGGGATCAGCCTGCCAAGTGGCGGCGGAGCCGAGGAGGCATTGGCGGTATTGAAGTCGCGGGAATTTCTGTGGGCCTTTGTCAAGGATGAGAAGCTGATGCCGGTTTTGTTTGCCGAGCAGTGGGATGCCGACAAGAAGGCATGGAAGGAATCTGATCCAGATAAGCAGCCGTCGCTTTGGGACGCCTGGCGCAAGTTGACCAAGGGTGGCGTGCTGAATGTGTCCACGGACAAGAAGACCAATCTGACCACCGTGGCCATCGAGTGGACCGACCCTGAACTGGCGGCACGCTGGGCAAATGCCTTGGTTGCTCGGCTCAATGATTACCTGCGCCAGCGTGCGATCGAGGAAAGCCAGGCCAACTTGGCCTATTTGCGCCGGGAGCTTGCGCGCACGCAGGTCGAGGATGTGCGTAAGGCGCTGTTTGAATTGATCTCGCAGGAGCAGAAGCGCGCGATGCTGGCCAATACGCGCGTGCAATATGCCTTCAAGGTGTTGGATCCGGCTTCGCCGCCTGACCGAAAAGTCAAGCCCAAGCGGGCGTTGATCGTGATATTGTCGGCCTTGGTAGCGGGATTCCTGGCTGTGATATGGGTCTTCATCCAGGAGGGGATTGCGCGGCGTCGGGCTGAGGAGGTTATTAGTCGTGCTGAATGATGAACGCATCCAGCAAGCTATTGACTGCTTGCGGCAAGCTCTGCGCGCTCATGGGCATCAGTTGGTCTATCCCACCATCCTGGGGGTGGAGGCCTCGGTATTGATCGACCTGATTTGTCGGCATGCGCCGCAGATTCCGATCGTGACCGTGGATACCGGCAAGTTGCCCGCCGAGACCTTGGAACTGATTGCAGCCGTGGAGCGCCGCTATGGCATCCGAATTGAGCGTTTGCGCCCGGATGCCGATGAAGTCGTGGCAATGGTCGCAGCTCATGGCGAGGATCTGTATCGCAAGTCGGTGGAGCTGCGCAAGCTTTGTTGCGAAACGCGAAAGGTGGCGCCATTGCGGCGGATCCTGGACGGCAAGGCATGGATCACCGGCAGAAGGCGCGAGCAATCGAAAGAGCGGTGCACACTCGAGGCGTTTGAGCCGGATCCGGCAATCGGAATTGCAAAGTACAATCCCTTGCTCTCCTGGACTTGGGAGGACATCTGGTCTTATATCCG
>CAYSMR010000293.1:0-1818 GCA_964432195.1 uncultured Zetaproteobacteria bacterium
GCCGGTCGTATTGCGTTTTACGAAAGGGCGCGCATCTCTGATGCGATGCGCAATGCGATTCATGAGGGCAAAGGCCTGCCTGAGATGCGCCGGATCGCCCGCGCCGAACAGATGGTCACGCTGCGGCAGGATGTGGCCCGCCATGTCGCGGCCGGCGTCACCAGTCTCGAGGAGGTGCTGCGCGTGACGATGGAAGATGTGGTGGCTATCGAGCCGTGAGCATCTGAAATGGGGATGTTTGCCTACGAGGCGCTGGATGGTCGCGGCCGGCGTAAAAAGGGCGAAATCGAGGCCGATTCCGAGCGCGCGGCGCGGCAGAAGCTGAAACAGCAGCGGCTGGTCGTGCGCCGGCTGGTCTCGATCGAGAAGCAGCAGCGCGGCGACGGTTCTGCTCAGGCGCGCCTGAATGCGTCGGAGACCGTGCTGTTTCTGCAGCAGCTCTCGACGCTGACCGAGGCCGGCATGCCGCTGATCGATGCGCTGGCGTCGATCGCCGATGGTATGGGCCGGCAGGCCTCGCGCCGGGCTGTATTCACGATCCGCAAGCAGGTGCTCGAAGGCGGTTCGCTGGCCGAAGCGCTGCGCAGCCAGCACTTTGACGAGGTGATCTGCAATATGGTCGCCGCTGGCGAGGAGAGCGGCCAGTTGGAGGCGGTATCGGCGCGGCTGGCCGAGCTGCTCGAGCATCGTCAGCAGCTGAACCAGGATCTGCTCTCGGCCATGCTCTATCCGGCGATTATTCTCGGCTTCGGCGTGCTGGTGATGCTGTTTCTGATGACGGTGGTCGTGCCGAAGATGGTAGCCGTGTTTGAGCGCGCCGGCGGCGATCTGCCGACGCTGACGCAGATCGTGATTGCCCTCTCCGATTTCCTGCGCGCCTACGGCGGCTGGCTGATTGTGCTGCTGGCGGCGCTGCTGCTGGGCTATAAACTGCTGATGCGACGCGAATCGTTCCGCCGCCGCCGTGATCTCTGGCTGCTGCGACTACCGGGCATTGCGCCGCTGCTGGTGACGATCGAGACGGCGCGCTTTGCGCGTACGCTCGGCATGCTGCTGGCCGGCGGCGTGCCGGCGCTGGCGGCGATGCTGATTGCCAATCAGAGCTGGTCGCTGCTGCCGCTGAAGGCGATCGGCGAACGGGCCCGGGAGGGGCTGCGCGAGGGAGAATCGCTGGCCGCGGCGCTGAAATTGGGCGGTTATGTTCCATCGATGGCGATCCAGCTGCTGGCTGTCGGCGAACAGAGCGGCAAGCTGGATGCGATGCTGCTGCGTATTGCCAATCACTATGAGGGCGAGGTGTCGCGCAAACTCAGCCGCATGCTGACAGTCGCCGAGCCGCTGCTGGTGATGTTCATGGCTGTCGGGGTCGGCGCGCTGGCGATGGCGATTCTGCTGCCGATCGCCGAGATGAATCAGCTGGTCAAATGAGGCGCATCCTGCTGATCATTGCCGTTGCGATCTGCGCGGCGAGCAGCGCAAATGCGCTGGCCGGCCCGGCCGATGCCTATCGTCAGGCAATCAATATCGCGGCTGGCGGCGATGAGCGGGCCGCGATTGCGGCGCTCGATGCGCTGGCAACGGCGTTGCCGGCAGACGATATCTGGCGCGCGCGGGCGCGTACGGCCGGCGCGCTGCTGTCGATGCGCATGCGGCGCAGCGCGCTTGTGCCGGCCGGCGCCGGTCCGCAGCTGGCGCTGGCCGATGCCTATGTGGCAGATCACCCGTTGTTGCCGGACGCCGTGCGCTGGCCGGCAACGGCGTTGGCGGTGCTGCTGCCGGGGGCCGGGCATGCATGGCAGGGGCGCTGGCGCGATGCCG
>CAYSMR010000294.1:0-1811 GCA_964432195.1 uncultured Zetaproteobacteria bacterium
GTAAAAGGAGAAGCTATGCCAGAACCAGGTTTACCAGAATCTTTTAACGTGTTGATGCACGAATTGAAAGGCTTAGGTTTAGATTTACGCTTAGAAGAATAATAACATACAGTTGTTCCGAGATATCGGGATAGAAATTAATTTTTATAAAAATCTGATTCCATTATTATGGCAAGACAAAACGAAAAATACACTGTAAAAAAGTTTAATAAAATAACAATTGGTTTAGCTTCTCCAGAAGCTATTCTAGAGAAATCTAGAGGCGAAGTTCTTAAACCAGAAACCATTAATTACCGTACGCACAAACCAGAAAGAGATGGTTTATTTTGCGAACGTATTTTTGGCCCTATAAAAGATTTTGAATGTGCTTGTGGTAAATACAAACGCATTCGTTACAAAGGTATTGTATGTGATCGCTGTGGTGTTGAAGTGACTGAAAAGAAAGTTCGTAGAGACCGCGTTGGACATATAAATCTTGTAGTACCAGTAGCTCATATTTGGTATTTTAGATCGTTACCCAATAAAATGGGATACCTTCTAGGATTACCCTCTAAGCGCTTAGATATGATAATATATTACGAAAGATATGTTGTTATTCAGCCAGGTAATACTAAAAATGCAGAAGGAGAGCCGCTTCAAAAAATGGATTTCTTAACAGAAGAAGAGTATCTAGATATTTTAGAAACTATTCCGCAAGACAACCAATATTTAGACGACTCAGATCCTAATAAATTTATCGCTAAAATGGGTGCTGAATGTTTATTAGAATTGTTGTCAAGAATTGACTTAGACGAATTGTCTTACCAATTACGTCATAAAGCCAATACAGAAACGTCTAAACAACGTAAAACAGAGGCTTTAAAACGCTTAAAGGTTGTTGAATCGTTTAGAGATGCGCAAAAAAATAGAGAAAACAAACCAGAGTGGATGATTATGCAGGTTGTACCTGTAATTCCACCAGAATTACGGCCATTAGTACCTTTAGATGGCGGGCGCTTTGCAACATCAGATTTAAATGATTTGTACCGTCGTGTTATTATTAGAAATAACCGTCTTAAGAGATTAATAGAGATAAAAGCACCAGAAGTTATTTTACGTAATGAAAAACGTATGTTACAAGAATCTGTAGATTCATTGTTCGACAATACACGTAAATCTTCTGCTGTTAAAACAGATTCTAACCGTCCTTTAAAATCTTTATCAGATTCATTAAAAGGTAAACAAGGTCGTTTCCGTCAAAACTTATTAGGTAAACGTGTAGATTATTCAGCACGTTCTGTAATTGTTGTAGGACCTACTTTAAAAATGTTCGAATGTGGTTTACCAAAAGGGATGGCTGCAGAGCTTTACAAACCCTTTATTATCCGTAAATTAATAGAACGTGGTATCGTAAAAACGGTTAAATCTGCTAAGAAAATAATCGATAAAAAGGAACCCGTAGTTTGGGATATTTTAGAAAACGTTATTAAAGGACATCCGGTATTATTAAACCGTGCGCCTACTTTACACCGTTTAGGTATTCAGGCATTCCAACCAAAACTTATAGAAGGTAAAGCCATTCAGTTACATCCATTAGCTTGTACAGCGTTTAACGCGGATTTTGATGGGGATCAGATGGCAGTACACTTGCCACTTGGACCAGAAGCTGTTTTAGAAACACAACTTTTGATGTTGGCGTCTTTAAATATTTTGAATCCGGCAAACGGGCAACCTATTACAGTACCTTCTCAAGATATGGTTTTGGGTCTTTATTATATGACCAAAGAACGTAAATCTACTAAAGAACTTCCTATAAAAGGTGAAGGATTAAC
>CAYSMR010000295.1:0-1800 GCA_964432195.1 uncultured Zetaproteobacteria bacterium
GTATTCCTTAAAGGAGATAACCTTTCGCCATCCCTTCTCAAACAGGACAACGCCGCTTTCATCGACGATTTTATCGATTGCGCCCCGGGGAAAGGTGGCATTTTTAAGTTGCCCGCTTCTGATATCCAGCACTTCAACGGTGACCACGTCCCCGGAGATGAGGATTGTTTGCCCGTTGCGCACCCTGCCATCCTTAAAAACAATCTGATCGGCAAAGCCAAACGCTATAAACAACAGAATAACAGGAAAAATCTTCATACGTCAATATAATGATTTTCAATAATAATCAAAATATTTTGACGGCCTTTTTTAGCGCGGCGGAAGCTCCATATAAAAGACATGACCTTCGCCCTGCTGCTTAAATCCTATCTTTTTAAGGAAACGGGTATAGTTGGGGTGGGAGTTCTCAATTTCCAGCCGCCGGATGTCTTTGTTTATGAAAAGCTCTTCACGATTGCGGTACAGGTAAAGCGAACTCTTCAGATCGCGGAAATCGGGGATGGCGTAATCGATCAGAATGGTCATGGTCGTATCACCGGCCGGCCGGCCGGCAAACAGTCCCACCGGCAGCATGTTGCGGAAGATGAAAAAGATATAGGGGTCTTCCGCCTCCTTCAGTTGCAGGCCGGGAAAAAAGCGGTTGATATCTTCCCTGTAGAAATCCAGAAAGCGCTCCAGCATGGGGTTGTCCACGTTCACCTCCATGATGTCGAACTTTTCCTTGTTATGGTAAATCCGCCACAGATAATAGATATCCACAAAAGCAATAAAACCGTTCACCACAAAAACGGGATAGGCGTGCACCAGCAGGCCATATACGGCAAAGGCCACGGCGCCGACCAGATTGTACCAGCGCAGGCGGATAATCGATTTCATCATCAGCGAAACGGCCACCACCACCGAGGCGAAATAACCTAAAATCTCCAACGCGGAAAATGTCATGCCGTACTCCTAAACGTTAAACAGGAAGTGAATGATATCGCCATCCTGCACCACGTAGCCCTTGCCCTCCGAGCGCAACAGGCCCTTTTCGCGGCATTTGGTTTCGCTGCCGTGGGTGATAAAATCGTCATAGGCGATCACCTCGGCGCGGATGAAGCCCTTCTCAAAATCATTGTGGATCACCGAGGCCGCTTTGGGCGCCTTCCAACCCTTATGGATGGTCCAGGCGCGCACCTCCTGCACCCCCTGGGTAAAATAGCTTTGCAGACCCAGCAGCTCAAAGCCCTTGCGGATCACCTGCTCCATGCCGCTTTCGGTAACACCGTAGGATTCCAGGAACTCGGCCTGTTCCTCCGGCTCCAGCGCGGCCAGTTCCTGCTCCACCTGGGCGGAGACCTTTACCGTAACGCTGTTATGCTTTTCGGCATATTCCCGCACGGTTTGCACATAGGCGTTGTCCTCGCCCAGGCCGTCTTCATCCACATTGGCGCAATAGATCACCGGCTTGGCGCTGATCATACCCGGGTTGTTGAGCAGCCCCTCGCGCAGATCAGGATTGGAGAATGCGTAGGTCAGGGCCAGTTTGCCCGCGCCGAGATGATCGAGCAGCTTTTGCCCTTCCTCTATCACAGGCAGCAGGCTTTTATCGCCCTTGGACTGTTTTTTTAGACGATCCACCTTGCGTTCCAACAGTTGCATATCGGCCAGGATCAGCTCGGTTTCAATGGTCTCGATGTCGCGAATGGGATCGATGGTCGAATCCACATGGACGATGTCGCCGTTGTCAAAGCAGCGTACCACATGCAGGATGGCTTCCGTTTGGCGGATATTTTCCAAAAACTGATTACCCAGCCCCTC
>CAYSMR010000296.1:0-1767 GCA_964432195.1 uncultured Zetaproteobacteria bacterium
GCCGCGATCCAGCGAGGCGATGATATCGTCGGGTTTGTCGGGGCCGGCCAGCATGAATGTGTTGGTCATGCGCGGCAGTACAGGGTGCGCATAGGATTCGCGGCGGCCGTTGCCGGTCGACTGCATGCCCATCAGGCGCGCATTTTGCCGGTCCATCAGATAGCCGGTCAGGATGCCGTCTTCGATCAGCACCGTGCGGCTGGTCGGGGTGCCCTCATCATCGATATTCAGCGAACCGCGTCGTTCGGCGATTGTGCCGTCATCGACAACGGTGATGCCGCGTGCTGCGACCCGTTTGCCCAGCTTGTCGGCGAATACCGAACTGCCTTTGCGGTTGAAGTCGCCCTCCAGGCCGTGGCCGATCGCTTCATGCAGCAGGATGCCGGGCCAGCCCGGGCCGAGCACGACCGGCATGGCACCGGCCGGCGCTTCATGCGCATCGAGATTGAGCAGCGCCAGACGCACAGCCTCATGCACGAGCCGGCGGGCCTGCTCACCGTCGATCAGCCGATCCAGCGAGAAACGGCCGCCGCCTCCGGCCGAGCCGGTTTCGCGCTTGCCGTTCTGTTCGACAACGACCGAGACATTCAGGCGCACCAGCGGGCGGGCATCGTGGATGCATGCGCCGTCCATGCGGATAATGTGAATATCGGAAAATGATGACGAGACGTTGGCGAAGACCTGTTTGACGCGTGGATCGAGACTGCGCGCTAGCGCATCGAGCTCCTCGAGCAGCGCTTTGCGCTGATCGAAATCGACCGATGCGGCCGGATCGATGCCCCGGTAGAGATGTGCGGCCGGCGCATCGCGATGAATTGCTACCGGGTCGCGGGTTGCGCCGCTCTCGGCAATCGCGCGCGCCGAGCGTCCGGCGGCCAGCAGCGCATCGGCATCGAGGCGGTCGGTGAATGCGTGACCGGCTGCTTCTCCGTTGATTACGCGCGCGCCCATGCCCTGATGGGTCGAGGCGGAGACATGTTTGACCCGTCCCTCCTCAAGCGCCAGTGATTCGCTGCAGCTGTGCTCCAGATAGAGGTCGCCGTCATCGGCGTCTGCCGGCAGCATCTGCGACAGGACCGATTGCAGCGTTTCGATGGAGACCGGGAGTGTGGTGGCCGGAGCAGCTCCGGATAGGGAATCAGACATAGCGCAATCGTCCGGTCTGACAGTGGCCTGTCAAGGCTGCCCGGATTGCGGGTTTCGCTTGCATGCGCGCCCGGGTTCGGCGCGGGCGGGGAGGGGGCGGAGCTACTTCAGCGGGTGGAAGCGGATCTGGTTGACGCGGAAAAATTCGAACTGCCGGCGCGGCAGCTCAAATGGTGCTGCGGCCTTCACCGCGCGGATCAGCGAAGCGTCGATCGCCTCATTGCCGGAACTTTCGAGAATCCGGACCGATTCGACTTCGCCATTGGGGCGCAGCCGCATCTCGACCAGCGGATCGGTGAAGTTGCCAGCGCTGACAGCCAGTTTCCAGTGCTCCTGTACGGCGGCCTGCATCATCGCGATATAGCGCTCCTTCTCACTGCTGGAGAGTTGCTTGCCCATCAGATTGGCCAGTTCGAGGCGCGATGTGGCGGCCGGTTTCGTCGAGGCGGACCGGTCGCTGGTTGACGCGATCGGCGCGAAAGGATCGAAATCGAGCGCCGGCTTGCGGGCGGCTTGGGCTGCCGGTTTCGGCCGGGGTTTTGCGGCCGGTTTGTTTGGCGCTTTGCGGGGCTTTACGGCTGCCTTCGGCTTCGGCTTCGGCTTCGGCTTCGGCTTCGGCTT
>CAYSMR010000297.1:0-1764 GCA_964432195.1 uncultured Zetaproteobacteria bacterium
GGGGCGTGTCGTTGGTCGCGTTCGGGATGATTTTGTCGTGGTCGAGGTGGCGGATGTGGTGGTTCACTACATCGCAGGACCGCAACCACACTTTCGAAGGGATTGCCCGTTTCTTTGATGCTGTTGGCGGGGTGCCTCAGGTGGCCCGCACGGATCGGATGGGGGCGTTGGGTCGCTCTCAGGGCCGTCGTTTTGTGTTGCATCCGCCAACGGTCGAGTTCGCGGCTCATCACGGGATCAAGATCGCTGCGTGTCAGGCTGGTGATGCGAAACGCAAAGGCAAAATCGAGCGGCCGTTCCGGCAGTTACAGGAAACTTTCCTGCCCGAGGTTGAAGCAGACGGCGTTCCGGTGTCGATCGATGACCTGAACCGGCGTGCACAGGTCTGGCTCGACCGGCGGGTCCATGGGGTCGAGTCGCGAACGACCGGCGAAACACCAGCCGCGAGGCTGATGATCGAACGCGGTCTTCTCGCTGCGTTGCCGACCGACCGGTTCGATTCGGATTATGTCGAAACGCGTCGGGTGCACAACGTGTTGCCGTTCGTGTCGATCGACGCGAACCGTTACTCGGTCCCGGCCCGGGCATTGGGCCATCTCGTTGAGATCCGCCGCCGAGTGGACGGCGACACTGTCGAGATCCGGCTCGGGGGCTGTCTCATCGCTACGCATCGTCTTGTCGGCGGGCGCCGTGTTGACGTGTGGGACCCCAGCCACAAACTGGCCGCTGAGACCGCCGCGTTGGGTTGGGGCCAGAACCGGCCGGACCTGCGAGTCATCGCCGACCAGCCACAGCAGGTTGAGCGTCTCGATCTTGGAGGCGACTACGACGTCGACACCCCGGATCTCGGCGACCGTTACACCATCACCATCTATGGCCTCGACGAGGACGTGTCGGCATGAGCGTCTACGAACAGATCAAAGCCGATCTCGGATACCTCAAACTCGATGCCGCAGCCGCCTCGTTCGCCACCCTGGCCGAACAAGCCAGAACCGGCGACTGGACCCACATCGAATACTTGGCCCGGCTCATCGCCGAGCAAGCAACCGCCGATCGCGACCGCCGCCTGACAGCCCGGCTGCGTTACGCACGGTTCCCGTTCCGACGCACCATCGAAGACTTCGACTACGACTTCCAGCCATCAGTTGACCGCAAACTCGTCGAGGACCTCGCCACGTTGCGGTTCATCGACGAGAACCGACCCATCTTGTTCCTCGGCCAGCCCGGATGCGGCAAAACCCACCTCGCGGTCGCCCTGGCCACGCTCGCAGTCGAGGCCGGCTACCGCGGCTACTTCACCACCGCCGACAACCTCTGCCGCACGCTCGTGCGCGCATCGATCGAAGGCAACCTCACATCCAAAACGAAGACGTTCACATCACCAACCGTCTTGGTGATCGACGACGTCGGGCTGCTACCACTCGGCGGGACCGAAGCCGCCGCAGTGTTCTTCCAAGTCGTCAACACCCGCTACGAAAAAGGCCACCCCACCATCGTCACCACCAACCGAGGCCTACCCGACTGGGGCACCATCTTCGGCGACACCGTCGTCGCAGCCGCCGTCCTCGACCGGCTCATGCACAACGCCATCGTGTTCAACATCCGAGGCAAATCCTGGCGCCTCCGAGAACACAACGGCCTCGAAATCGCCGCCACCAACCCCAACGAAAGGACCGTCAGCTAACCTCACCAACCACCGGCCAGAACACCGACCCATGTCGGATTTCGATGATCGCCAATGACGGAATCCGGTGATCGCTCACA
>CAYSMR010000298.1:0-1763 GCA_964432195.1 uncultured Zetaproteobacteria bacterium
TGATAGTTCAACAAGTTATCGTCAAGCTCGATATCAACTAAAAGCTTTAGCTCATCAATAACTAGCTCTAAGCTTTCACCCGTCTTAACGGCAAGGTTTCCCAAATTATGGTATGCGCGGCCTTGAAATTGGTTTTCGTAATGCGCTGCGACAAGTTTGAAGCCTCTATAGTACTCTTTCTTTCGCGCCATGCACTTTTTCATTAGGGCACCTCCGCGTGGCATTATGAGAACAGTTCACTATAATTGTAAGGTTCCCTATTATCAATGCTGATAGTTGCTGGTGTCGGAAGTGCATCAGCTACAGAGATTCGGGATTTCATTAACGATAGGAACTGTGACCAGATTCTGGATAAAGGCTTCTACCAGATTTGTTACAATTACAAGGCTAAAGGTGCCAAGTATGTTGCCTATACGCTGGACGGCAGCAAGGTAAACGCTGGCAACATCAAGAAGCGTCCCAGATTCTACCCAGACAAAGTCATTCCCAAAAAATATAGGGCGATCTCCTCTGATTATACGCACAATGAGTTTCACGCCGACCGTGGTCATTTGGCTCCGGATGCTTCTTTCGATTGGTCGAAGAAATCGCTGAAGTCAGTTTATTCCATGGCGAACATCATTCCACAATACAAGTGGATTAACCGTAAGACGTGGGTCAAGGCAGAGAAATACGAAAGGCAGGTTGCATCGAAACTAGGGGCGGTGACGGTAATCAATGGTGTAGTCTATGGTGACTATAGTAAGCGACTACGGAAGTCTGGGATTGCTTATCCAGTAGCGTATTGGAAGATGCTGTATGACAACAATGGGTTTAAGAAATGCTTCTATTACAAGAATGATAGTCGTGTGAAAATAAAGGGCGATAAGCTGAGAGAGCATGTTGTTGACTGTAATGACCTAAAAAGAAGACAATTGCTGTGACACACATTTTTTGGTAAATGAGCTATAATGCCATTTGATGAACTAATTCTTGAGTGAGGCACCTGAATGGATGAAATCTCAATAAAAACCTTACTAACTAATTTTGACCATAATGATAGATGTAATCTGATGGCCCTGCTAGGTGACGATTCTAATGACTCTCCAGAAGTGACAGATATAGAAGAACTGTTCAAAGAACTATTCCATTCAAAAACAAGAGCAGTAGCAGAATCCAGTGTGAAAAACATCTGTTCATGGGCTTTATCTAAGGTTTCTTCACATGAACCAGATTATCTTGAAACAAAAGACTTAATGCCTGTTCCAACATATTCAGATTTGCTGATGGGGGCCTGTGAGCATTTAAAAGTTGCGAAATATTCTGATGATATTACTCAGGAGAAAGCTGAGCTATACATTTCCCATGCAGTCATAGTTGGGGCGCTAAGTAAAATGAGTCCAGACCAAAGGATTGAATTTTTTAATAGAGAGGTTTCCATTGAATCTGTTTCCTCTCATGTTGAAGGTCAGAGTGTGCTTGGCCCTATGACGACGTTAGCTGCATTAGGAGCAGCTAACGCTACAGGTTTTGGTGTGTATATGGCTTCAACTACTGCGTTGGGATTTGTCACTCATGCGGTGGGTGTAACTCTTCCATTTGCTGTTTACACGAGCCTAACTTCAACTATCGCAGTAGTTCTTGGTCCGATTGGGTGGTTGTCCGCTGGTTTATGGGGAGCATGGAGATTAACTTCTCCTGAATGGAAGAAGATTGTATCAGGATTGATATATATTATTGCCGTCAATAGTGCGAAAGCTCTTCCTGAATTATCTGATGAAAGT
>CAYSMR010000299.1:0-1726 GCA_964432195.1 uncultured Zetaproteobacteria bacterium
CATCCAGTAGGCCGTGATATTGCCGGCATTGCCGACCGGCAGCGCATGGTAATCGGGCGCGAAACCGAGCTCATCGACAATCTCGAACGAGGCGGTCTTCTGGCCCTGAATACGGTACGGATTGACCGAGTTGACCAGCGAAATCGAACCGTCGGCGGAGATTTCGCGCACCAGCTCCAGCGCATCGTCGAAATTGCCGCGGATCTGGATCACCTTCGCGCCGTAGCGCATGCCCTGGCTCATCTTGCCCAGCGCAATCTTGCCGTCGGGGATCAGCACATAGGCATCCATGCCGCAATTGGCCGCATAGGCCGCCGCCGATGCCGACGTATTGCCGGTCGAGGCGCAGATAATCTTGCGCGAGCCGGCGTTATAGGCCTGGGTCACGGCCATGGTCATGCCGCGATCCTTGAACGAGCCGGTCGGATTGAGCCCTTCGAACTTCAGAAAGATCTTCAGCTCCGGGTTGATCGCATTGCGCAGATTCATCGACTCGTGCAGCGGCGTGTTGCCCTCGTAGAGCGTGATGACCGAGTCATCCTTGCCGATCGGCAGGAAGGCGCGGTAGCGGTTAATGATTCCTTCGTAATGGGGCATGGTTATCTTCCTTGTTACGCGACGGCCGATTCTTTGCGCAGAATCAGCACATCTTCTTCAACGGCCGGCAGCGCGATAATGCGGCTGATCGCGGCCTGCAGATTTCCCTCGGTCGTTTCATGGATCAGCATCACCACCGGCACGCTGTTGGCGGCCGAACGCTCTTTCTGGTTCAGCGCCTCCAGACTGATGCGGTGATCGGCCAGAATCGACGTGACCGACGCGATCACGCCCGGCTGATCCTGCACCATCAGACGCAGATAGTATTCGCACTCGATATCGGCGACCGGCAGCGTCTCCAGATCGCGGCGCTCGGCAGCGACAAAACCCATCGGCGGGGCCAGATGCGCAACGCCGTCCGGCGCGATGCGGGCGATATCCATGATATCGGCGACGACGGCCGATGCGGTCGGCCGCTCGCCGGCGCCGCGGCCGAAATACATCGTATGCTCGACGAAATCGCCGGAGACCTGCACGGCGTTATAGGAATCGGAAACCTGCGCCATCTGCGAATCGGCCGGCACCAGCGTCGGATGCACGCGCATCTCGACCCGCTCGACAACGCCGTTCGCGCCGTGCGGCTTGGCGATGCCGAGCAGCTTGATCCGGTAGCCCAGCTCGGCCGCCGATTCGATATCGGAGGCGGTAATGCTGCTGATCCCCTCGGTGAACACCTCGTCGAAGCGGATCTTCGAGCCGAAGGCCATCGCGGCCAGAATCGACAGCTTGTGGGCCGTATCGATCCCCTCGACATCGAAGGTCGGATCGGCCTCTGCATAACCGAGCGCCTGCGCCTCCTTGAGCACATCGGCGTAATCGGCGCCCTCGTTCTCCATCTTGGTCAGAATAAAATTGCAGGTGCCGTTGAGGATGCCGTAGACCGACTCGACCGCATTGGCCGCGCACCCCTCGCGCAGCGCCTTCAGGCACGGAATGCCGCCGCCGACGGCGGCCTCGAAACCGATCGCGACGCCGTTTTCAGCGGCCAGCGGGAAGAGCTCCTCGCCATGCTTGGCAATCAGCGCCTTGTTCGCCGTCACCACATGCTTGCCATGCTCCAGCGCCGTTGCGACAAAGCTGCGGGCCGGCTCATAGCCGCCGATCAGCTCGACAACCAGATCGACATCAT
>CAYSMR010000300.1:0-1690 GCA_964432195.1 uncultured Zetaproteobacteria bacterium
CACCTCGGTGAAGACCGTCAGCCCCCGGCGAAGGGTGTTCTGGTCGAGGCTGATCTTGACCGGACGGAGATGCGCGTGCTCCTCCTCCGCCCAGGACAGGGCCGGGGCCAGCAACCCCAGCGCCACCGCGTAGAGGGTAAGACGAAGCCGGCGCATCTCAAATTCCTTCCGGCAGGGGCTTGGTCTTTTCGAATTTGTGCACGAACGGCAGCAGAATGAAAAACCCAAAATAGACCCCCGTAGCAATGCGACTGATCAATTGCAAGGTCGGGCTCGGCGGGGAATGCCCGCAGTAGCCCAGCGTGACCACCGCGGCGAAGAAGAGCAGCACCATCTGGCGGTAGACCGGGCGGTAGCGCGCCAAACGGACCCCCAATTTGTCCAGCACCGGCAGCACGAACAGCAACATCAGGGAAAGTCCCATGGCGATCACGCCGACCAGCTTGTCCGGGAAGGAGCGCAGAATGGAGTACCAGGGCGTCAGGTACCATACGGGCGCGATGTGCGCCGGCGTCTGCATGTTGTTGGCCGGCGTGAAGTTGTCGGTTTCAATGATGAATCCCCAGCCCGTGGGATTGAAAAAGACGAAGTAGAAGTAGACCAGGAGGAACACGCCCACCCCGACGGCGTCCTTGACCGTGTAGTAAGGATGGAAGGGGATGGTGTCCTTGCCCTCCTCGATGTCGATGCCCTCGGGATTGTTGGAGTGCACCACGTGCAGGGCGTGGATGTGGCCGCCCACGATGCCCGCCAGCAACAGCGGGAACAGGTAATGGAGGGCGAAGAACCGGTTCAAGGTCGGATCCCCGACGGAGAATCCCCCTCGCAGCAGCTGGTTGATGAAGTCCCCGACGACGGGCACGGCGCCGAACAGGTTGGTGATCACCGTCGCTCCCCAGAAGGACATCTGCCCCCACGGCAGGAGATAGCCGAAGAAGGCCGCCCCCTGCATGAGCAGCAGGATCACGACGCCGATGATCCACAGCAACTCCCGCGGCTCCTTGAAGGAACCGTAGTAGAGCCCGCGGGCGATATGCAGGTAGACGACCAGGAAGAAGGCCGATGCGCCCACCGCGTGCATGTAGCGGATCAACCAGCCGAAGTTCACGTCGCGCATGATGTGCTCGACCGAGTCGAAGGCGACGGTGTAGCCGCCGAGCGTCATCGCCGCCGACGGTTTGTAGAACATGGCGAGGAAGACGCCGGTAAGGATCTGAAGCAGCAGCACGGTCAGCGCCAGCGAGCCGAAGTTCCACATGTAGTTGAGGTTCTTCGGCGTCGGATATTCCGTGAAATGCCGGCGCACGATCTGGACGATGCCGCTGCGCTCGTCCAGCCACTGGGCCAGCCGCGAATTCAAGGCTCGCTCAATCATCGCCACACCCTAACCGATCAGGATTTTGGTATCGGAAATGAACTTGTAGGGAACGGTGAACAGATTGAAGGGCGCGGGCGATCCCTTGATCACGCGGCCCGCCAGATCATAGAACGACCCGTGGCACGGGCAATGCCAGCCCCCCGGCCACCATTCCGGCACCGAATCGCCCCACTCCGCCTGGCCCGGCGAAGGCTTGAAGAGCGGAATGCAACCGAGATGGGTGCATGCGGCCAACAGCACCAGGTATTCGGGCTTGATGGAGCGCATCAAGCGCTGTTCCCTGGTCTTCATCCAGTCGGCCTCGACGCGGGG
>CAYSMR010000301.1:0-1684 GCA_964432195.1 uncultured Zetaproteobacteria bacterium
GCGCAAATTTATCCGCAAGCTGAACAAACTCGCCGGCGGCAAGCATTTCAGGCTGCCGAGCGAAGCCGAGTGGGAGTATGCGGCCCGCAGCGGCGGCAAAAACCAGCGTTACGGGGCGGCCGGCAAGCCGGCCGATGTCGCCTGGTTTATGGACAACAGTCACTATGTCTCCCATCCGGTCGGTCAGAAGCTGGCCAATGCGTTCGGACTCTATGACATGAGCGGCAATGTCTGGGAGTGGACCGCCGACTGCTGGAATCCGACGCTGGCCGCAATGCCCAGGGACGGCTCGCCGGCGAAGAGCGGCAATTGCGCGGCGCGCGTACTGCGCGGCGGCTCATGGTATGACGCTGAAGAGCTGATCCGGAGCACGGCGCGACTCTGGAACGACAGCGATAAATTCGATAACAATAGCGGTTTCCGTCTCGTCCACGAGTGAGCGGGGCGTGCGCGCGACTGCAATCACCTGTCTGAACCGGATTCTGACGCGCGGCGTCAAGGCAGATCTGGCCCTGGAGCAGGCAGGTCACGGAGCGCCGGTGCGTGAGCGCGGGCTGCTCTGCGAGCTGGTTTATGGCGTGCTGCGCCGGCGCTACTCGCTGGAGGCCGATTTTTCCCGCTTCTGCAACAGCAAGCCCGATGAGGTCAGCGCCGCAGCGTTATTGCTGGGTAGCTACCAGCTGCGCCATATGCGCGTGCCGGCGCATGCGGCCGTCTCCGAGACGGTCACAGCTGTTCGGCAGCTCAATCCGAAGGCCGCCGGTTTCGTCAATGCCGTGCTGCGACGGGTCGCTGACAGCGCCGCGCCGATCCGGCTCAAGCCCTACCAGCGCGCCGAACTGCCGCGCTGGATATACAGCCGCTGGCGCGATGCATTCGGTGCTGATGCGGTTCAGCAGTTCAGCGATGCGCTGAAAGTGCCGCCGCCGCTCTGCGTGGCTTTATTCGAAGCGCGTGATGCGTGGATCGATGAAGTGCGGGCCTGCGGCATCAAGGCCGTGGCCGGCGTGCTCTCGCCATATGCCGTACTGCTGCCGGCCGGTACGATGGTCACGGCGCTGCCGGGCTTTGAGCGAGGCGCATTCGCCGTCATGGATCAGGCGGCGCAGGCTGCGGTGCTGGCGCTGCAGCCTGCGCGTTCGGACGGCCTGATTATCGATCTCTGCGCTGCGCCCGGCGGCAAGACAGCGCTGCTGGCGCACTGTTTCCCGCAGGCTCGCATCGTCGCAGTCGAGCTCAGCAGCCGGCGCATGCCGCGCCTGCGAGAGAATCTGCAACGGCTACAGTGCGGCAATGTCGAGATTGTGCAGGCCGATGCGCTGGCCCTGCCGTTTGCCGACAGCTGCGCTGATGCGCTGATGCTCGATGCGCCCTGTTCGGCTTCGGGCATTCTGCGTCGCCATCCGGATGCAAAATTCCTGCATGATGCGCGCGATGTCGAAACGCTTGCCGCCGCACAGCGACGCATGCTCAAGCGCGCGCGGCGACTGTTGAAGCCGGGGGCATCGATGGTCTATGCCGTCTGTTCGATTCACCCCGAGGAGAATGAGCAGGTGGTGGCCGGCATCGACGGCGTCATCGATCAGCAGCGGCGGTTACCGGATACGACGCATGACGGCTTTTTTCATGCCGTTGTGGAGCGGACCGCATGAGTCGCGGAAGAGGGGCGTGCACTCATCCGATA
>CAYSMR010000302.1:0-1666 GCA_964432195.1 uncultured Zetaproteobacteria bacterium
TTTATCTACTTCGCTTTGATTATCGAATTCATCAAATAATGTTAACAGGCCCTAGACCAAAAAGCGGACGTTTTCAAGCTGCAGGACGAATATGAGCTGCCCCGCTAACAGATGTTCGCTGCAAATCCGGGCAAGACTGAAACGGATAGCCCCGCTATGATTGCAGCATGTACGATACCTTCGATGAGGATTATGACGATTTCGAGTATGTCGAACGGCTGAACAAGAGCCAGCAGAAGCGCGAGATTCAGGCGCTGCTCGAGCTGGGCAAGCAGCTGGCCCGCCTCGATGCCGTTGCGCTCGGCAACATCGAGATGCCGCCGGAGCTCTATCGGGCCCTGCTCGACGTCCAGTCGATGAAACACGGCGCGCAGAAACGGCAGTTCAAACTGATCTGCAAATTGCTGCGCCAAATCAATACCGAATCGCTGCAACAGACCATTGACGAACTCGGCAGCAAAAAGGCCGAACTCGATAAGCAGTTTCACCGCACCGAACGCTGGCGCGACCGGCTGCTCAACGAAGGACAGAGCGCGATCACCGAGTTCATGGATGCCTATCCGCATGCCGATGCCGGCCAGATCCGACAGCTGGTGCGCAATGCCGGCAAGGAACAGCTGCAGAACAAGCCGCCGAAATCATCCCGCGCGCTGTTCCGACTGCTCAGGGATGTAATCGCGCAAGCCTGACCGGAGCCTCGAAGGTCGGCAGCCGGCCACTGCAGGGAGGAGCACGATGGAATACTATCTCGCCTGGTGGAATCTGGAGAACCTGTTCGATGTCGAGCACGCCGCCGACCGCCCCGAGTGGATGCAGCGCAAGCTGGCCCGGGAGCTGAGCGGCTGGAGCGATGCAGTCCTCGATACCAAGATAGCGCAGCTCACATCGGTCATTGCGCAGATGAACAATCGGCGGGGGCCGGATCTGCTCGGCGTCTGCGAGGTCGAAAACAGGGCCGTGCTGCAACGACTGCTGGCGGCACTCGCCGGGCTCGGCCGCAACTATGCCGTCGTCCACGCCAATACAGCTGATGCGCGCGGTATCGATGTTGCCTTCATCTATGATGCGGCGCTGTTCCACCCACCGGCCAACAGTGAGATCTTTCACCATGTCGTACTCAAGCGCAATGCCACGCGCGATATCGTACAGGTCAATTTCCGTCCCCGCGCCCTGCCCGGGCAGTCGCTGGTCCTGCTCGGCAACCACTGGCCCAGCCGGCTCGGCGGCGCGCTCGAGAGCGAACCCTACCGCATCATTGCCGCCGAAACGCTGAGCTACTGGATTGAGCGCATCTGTGCCAAACTAGGCGCGGATACGCCGATTCTGGTCATGGGCGATTTCAACGACGAGCCGTTCAGCCGCGCCGTCGCCGACTATGCACTGGCGCTCAGGGATCCGAGCCGGGTCAAGTCGAAACGATCTAGGAAGCCCTATCTGTTCAATCTGATGTGGCCCCTTCTGTCCGACGGCCGCGACACCCACTATTTCGACAGCGGGGCGATGCTCGACCAGATCATGGTCAATCGACCGTTACTCAGAAGGGAGAGCCTGCTGCAGCTGGCGCCGGACTCATGCCGCATCTTCCGGCCGGCGCGTATCCTTCGACGCGGCAAACCGCGCCGCTTCAGCAGACCGTCGGCCGGACGACAGCTCGACCCGGACGGCT
>CAYSMR010000303.1:0-1657 GCA_964432195.1 uncultured Zetaproteobacteria bacterium
TTTTCGCCAAGCTTATCCCGGGATCGTCTCGAAACCCCGGTTTTGACAACATCGTAGGGTCATTTCGACACCTCATCAGTGGTTCACTTACGTTCATCTCTTTGACACTCACCTGACACAATCATTGTCGCGCCTTTTCCCAACTCGCTCACCACCAAGGCTCTTTACCCAAGCAGCAGTGGGTGGTTTGGAATCTCCTCCTTCAAAGCGATTCCGAGGGGCCTGCCCTCATCTTTTATACAGCACCGAATAGCTTACGCCATCCGTTCATGGCACACCGAAACAAGACCCCGTTTTTCTGGCACAAGAAAATGATAGTTGGATGGTTTGACAATTAAAAATACAAAATATAATATCCATTATTGATATTCATTCAGGAGTTATAATATGGCTACAATTTCCCTGCGTATTCCAGACGAACTGCTTACTGAGGTCACACAACATTCAAAAGAAATGCATATTCCCCGTACGGAATACATTCGCAAATCTCTCATCCTCATGAACCATCGGGCAGCACTGGAAATTCGTCGCAAGCGCATGATGAATGCATCCCGGCGCGTCCGTGATGAGAGCATGAAGGTGAATGCAGAATTTGATAGCATGGAATATGGCGAGTCATGAAGCGAGGTGAAATTTGTCTGGCCAATCTGAATCCGGGAAAAGGAACCGAGCCGGGTAAAACAAGGCCGGTGCTCATCGTTCAGGATCAGTCGCTCATGGATACGGAACACCCGTCCACCCTGATTATTCCACTCACCACGCAACTCATTGATCATGCCGAACCCCTGCGACTGCGTATCCCTGCGGAAAATAAACTCAGGCAAACCTCCGACCTTCTCATTGATCAGCTACGCGCCATCGACAACCGCCGTTTGACACAAGCCCCGTTACTAAAATGCAGCGATGCCTTCATGCTCCAGGTGAATCAATGCATGCAGGAAGTGCTCGGCATTCCGGGGTAAAATAAATCCGCGAAGCGAGACCTTATATCTGACCCTCGCGGCCCATGGATTTTTTCCGTCCACGGTAAAAGGGACGCTTCCCTTTTCCTGCAATCAGTGTTCAGTTTCTTGTCAAAACTTTTGGTCTGCCATCCGTGCTGCCGGGCCGCGCTATAGACTAGAAAATTCACATTTACTTCTCAAAATAACATGTGGGATGCAAAGGCAAGAAAAAAGCCTGCAAACACTGGGTTTACAGGCTTCTTCGGATATTGTCAGACATTTGTATGGCGGAGCGGACGGGACTCGAACCCGCGACCTCCGGCGTGACAGGCCGGCATTCTAACCAACTGAACTACCGCTCCATGGTAGATGGTGGGCGCTGCAGGGCTCGAACCTGCGACCTACGGCTTGTAAGGCCGTTGCTCTCCCAGCTGAGCTAAGCGCCCAAAAAAACAAGGGCCAGAAAGCCCTTGTTTATAAAGAAAAGACGGGGAACCCGCTTCCCGGCTCTCTACTTGACAGCGTCTTTCAGCGCCTTTCCAGCCTTGAATTTGGGAGCCCTGGATGCGCCTACTTCAATGGATTCGCCCGTGCGGGGGTTGCGCGCCGTACGCGCTGCGCGATCCACTACCGAAAAAGTGCCAAAACCAACCAGGCTTACTGAATCACCATTGGCCAGTGCGCTCGTAACGCCGCCGACTACTGCTTCAACT
>CAYSMR010000304.1:0-1655 GCA_964432195.1 uncultured Zetaproteobacteria bacterium
GCCCGGGATCTCCGGGCCGTGATCGAAAAAGATCTCCGAGCACGGGCCGCACGGGCCGGTATCGCCCATCGACCAGAAGTTATCCTTGGCGCCGATGCGGGCGATTTTATCGGCCGGAATGCCGATCTCGCCGGTCCAGAGATCGTAGGCCTCGTCATCCTCCTCGAAGACGGTGACAAACAGCCGCTGCGGATCGAGCTTCAGCTCCCCGGTCAGAAACTCCCAGGCATAGGCGATTGCCTCGCGCTTGAAATAGTCGCCGAAGGAGAAGTTACCGAGCATCTCGAAAAAGGTGTGGTGGCGGGCTGTGTGACCGACATTCTCCAGATCGTTGTGCTTACCGCCGGCGCGCACGCATTTCTGCGACGAGGTCGCTGTCCGGTACGGCCGCGTCTCGACACCGAGAAACACATTCTTGAACTGCACCATGCCGGCATTCGTGAACATCAGCGTCGGATCGCCATGCGGCACCAGCGAGCTGGACTCCACTACCTGATGCCCCTTGGACGCAAAGTAATCCAGGAATTTTTGTCGAATCTCGGATGTTTTCACCGGGAGCCCTCCATCAACATTAAACCGCAAAGTGCGCAACGGTACGCAAAGCAGCGGCAATTGAAAATGCGCCGCTCCAAATCATCCGCCGTGCGTAACGTATGACACTGTCAGTTACGCTGCGGCGTCATTGAGCACGCGCAGAATAATATCAGTTCCAAAGCCTTTATTCCGCAAAAAACGGGCCTGGCGCTGCCAGACCCGCTCCTCGTCAAACCGACGCCCGCCCGGATCGCGCGCGGCAATCAGCGCGCGCGCCGCCTGTTCGGCGTCAAAATCCTCGCTCAGCTCGGCCAGCGCCGCATCGACCGCATCCGGATCCGCCCCCTTCTGCAACGCCCGGCGCGCCGCCAGCCACGGCGCCTCGCCGCGCTGCATGCGCGAACGGATACAGGCCTCGGCGAAGCGCTCCTCGCTCAGATAACCGTCCTGCTGCAGCTGCCCGATCACCTCGTCGATGATCGCATCATCGAATGCGCGCCCCGCCAGCCGCCGGCGCATATCGCTGATGCAGAACTCGCGCCCGGCCAGCAGCCGGACCGCATAGCGGTAGGCCGCCTGCGCGGCCTTGCCCGAATCGTCAGGCAGCTGTGACAGATCGCTCAACTATTCAGCGGTCGCCGCCTCGGCGCCCATGCCCAGTTCGGCGCGCACCGCAGCCTCGACCTCGGCCAGCATCTCCGGATGCTCCTTCAGGAACTTGATCGCATTGTCCCGGCCCTGACCGATCTTCTCGTTATCCTTCGCATACCATGCGCCGCTCTTGTTGACGTAGCCGTATTTGACGCCCATATCGAGCACTTCGCCGGCATGCGAAACGCCCTCGCCGTACATGATCGAGAACTGCGCCTGCTTGAACGGCGGCGCCATCTTGTTCTTGACCACCTTGACGCGGGTATCGTTGCCAAGCACCTCGTCTCCCTTCTTGATCGCGCCGGTACGGCGCACATCGAGGCGCACCGAGGCATAGAATTTCAGCGCGTTGCCGCCGGTCGTCGTCTCGGGATTGCCGAACATGACGCCGATTTTCATGCGGATCTGGTTGATGAAGATCACCGTCGTCTTGGAACGCGAAATCGAGCCGGTCAGCTTGCGCAGGGCCT
>CAYSMR010000305.1:0-1651 GCA_964432195.1 uncultured Zetaproteobacteria bacterium
GCAGGGTTCACTTCGTCAATTCCCAACTGGAAGTGAGCGGCTGATCAGTGGATGAGGGTAAAAAAAGAATATCAAGCCTCGCACCGCGCAGGACTATCGAAATCTCCTAGGGCGTGTAAAGCGCTACTGGGCTGATCGGAACTGCCAAACCATTACCCAGGCAGAGGTTCGGGACCTGCTGATGCAAATTGACAACCAGATCAAGGCCCGCACGGGCAATGCGGACAAGCGATGGACGCGGCGTGCGGAATATATCTGGCGGGTGCTGAAAATGCTCTTCGATTTCCTCGTTGCTGAGGGGGGGCGTCCCTGACAAACCGCTTGTCAAAGTTCCGAGGCCCAGGCACGTTGCTTGCCTGCCGAAGATACTGACGGATGAAGAACTTCGTCGCCTATGCCTTTGTCTTGCGCCGGGGAGAATTGTTGGGGTTGCGCTGGCGGGACATTGACTTTGACCAGAGGAAAGTTCGCATCTCCAGGCAGGGGATTTACCTGCGCGGCAGGGGGATGGTGCTGGCTGACCTGAAAACAGCAAGATCGGTGCGCGAGATTCGCATGAATCCCTTCGAGATGGACATCTTGAGTCAACAGCAGCACTATATTCAGTTGTTTAAAGAACTTTGCACGAGTCTGGCATGAGCACGATTATGTGTTTCCATCCCGGATTGGCACCCTATAGGACTCAGCCCAGTTTGGCAAAGCGTTTCGGGAGCGATGTGAGAAACTGTGGTTCTCAGTTCTCCGTTTTCATGATTTGCGTCATACGGCGGCGACAAATATAGCCCGGGCCAAAGGGATCAGGGCAGCCCAAACGCTGCTGGGCATTCCTCTCCAACAACCACTTTGGAATTTTACATTCACGTGGTGGATGCTCTGCCTCTCAGTTCTACATCTCTGCTCGATGATCTGGGGCAAGGGGCGGATGGCTCTGCTTCTGGTGAAGATGACGATGATGAGGCCAGTGCGAGTCTGGTTGTGACGAGGGTGTGAGACGCCATGCGTCCGTGGATGATCCTGAATCCATTCTGCAATGAGACTGGGGGCGAAAGACTACCGGCTTTCCCTGCACGTTTTGCCAGGATGGGTACTCAATGGCAACTCAAAGGCAACCAAGTGGGGGTGTGTGGTACGGGGCAGCGCACCACACACCCCCAGATGTGGGGGGATTCTCCCCCAGATCGGCATATGCAGGCGCCCCCGGCGCGACTCGAACGCGCAACCTACGGATTCGAAGTCCGGCGCTCTGTCCATTGAGCTACGGGGGCGGGTGAAGCGCCCGAATTTTACCATAATCCGTCCGGTTTTTTACCTCCTCCTTACATGCGGTTTACAACGCGCGGATGCGCTTATGCTATACTGGACATGGTTCCTGGTCGTTCTACATCTCTTGCCGTTGGTTTTTGAGGAGGACAGATGATGTCTCAATCCATACGACGGCTTTTGCTTCCGTTAGCCCTGGTGGTGGCGCTGATGGCGCTTGGCGCTGCCGTGTTGCCCGCCCAGGCGCAGGGTGGCACCATCCAGGGGCAGGTGCTCTCGCCGGACGGCTATCCATTGCCTGCCGGCACGATCGTGCGTCTGTACGACCCCACCGGCCAGACGGTGCACGCCCAGGCCATGCCAGACCGCAACACAGGCCGGTTCAGCCTGG
>CAYSMR010000306.1:0-1647 GCA_964432195.1 uncultured Zetaproteobacteria bacterium
TGTTAATAAATTGTGGATAACTTTTTTCATATATTACGCTTGTACACCTTTTCGTGAACACCCTAAGCGATTATTTATGATATCCCCTTTATTTTCAACATGTTAGACCATTGCAATCTTGTTAGGGTAAAATACGTATGGCGAAATTTCACCATACACAAAGCCCCATATTATGTGGAAAACTTCATGGTTATCAACAATCTAATCCGTCACTTTAACTTCCGTGGAAAGATGCCGGAACCAGAAAAAATAGAGACCCGTTGACAAGGCCAGCAATATCACGCCCAGCCAAGCAAATTCATCCCACCGTTTCATAATGACGGCCATTCCCGTCAGAAACAGAACCACCTGCCAGGGCACAGCAAAAAAGGTGGCGATGATATCCCGGCGGTTTTCCTTATTGATTTTTTCCATCACCTCACCCTTAATCTTTTTACGGACCGGTCCCCAAAAGCCAAAGGGACGGGTGCGTTTATAAAACTCCAACAGCACCTTCTCTTCCGTTGCCGGGGCCATATAGGTACCGATAATCATACCGACAAGCGAGGTGGAAGTAGCGATCAGGAAAGCGAAGTATTCTGGTATTTCAGGTAAAAAGAGGCGTTGCAACACGGCAGCCACCATACCGGCCACGGTACCCGCGGCAAAGCCGTATCCGTTCATGCGCCACCAATACCAGCGGGCCATAGTCGGTACCAGCAACCCGGCCCCAAGGCTGGAGGTTATCCAACCCCATATTTCGTTGATGTTATTGATCAGCAGCATAAAACCCAGCCCCAGAACAACCAAAATCACCGACGCCCAGCGTCCATGGGCCATCAGCGTTTTTTCACTGGCTTTGGGATTGATGTAGGTCTGGTAAATATCCTTAACCCAATAGGCCGCACCGGCGTTCACGGTGGAGTCAAAGGTGGACATGGCCGCGGCCATCAGACCGGCCACCAATATGCCCTTAATACCGATGGGCACCATCTCGTTTATAACAATGGGTAAAACCGCTTCCGGGTCTTCAATTACCCCGCTTTGGGTACCGAACACGATACCCAGAATGGCAATGGCTGCGATAAAGGGCCAGCGAAAAGCCAGCAACACCGTCCAGAACAGGGAGAGCAACCCGGACTCACGGTCACTGCGCGAGGCAAAGAAACGCTGAATCATATATTGCGATGTTCCGCCGGCACCCTCGATGGTCACCTTGACCAGATAAAACAGAATGGCGATGCCGAACAGATTATATATAGAATAGGCCGATTCCGCGGGCAGGTTCAGTTCCCAACTGGGCCAGACGCTGGTCCAGGCATCCCGTGTGGTGTTCAGGGCCATAAAGGTGCCATCCCGCAGGGGTACGGATACCTGAAAGGTTTCCGGCAGATCAAAGCTAAAAAACGCCAGACCACAGATAAAAATAATGGTTCCAAAAATGAGCATACCCTGAAAAACGTCTGTCCAGACCACACCATACAGGCCGCTGGCCACCGTATAGATCATGGCCAGGGCAATCATCAGCGTGGCTGCCCAGAACTGCGACGGCAACCCCAGGTAATCGGGGATGCCTAAAAACTCACCGACAAATTTCCCGGAACCGATGGCAAAATAGGTGATCATGGCAATGGTAACGATGATGATGGAGAAAGCGGCAATCAGACG
>CAYSMR010000307.1:0-1645 GCA_964432195.1 uncultured Zetaproteobacteria bacterium
TAACATATCAGGCGTATTCAAAATCACCGGAAAACGAAGTTTCTGGGGTGGTGGTGATATTGAAGGAAATGCCAAGCTCCATGTTTGCCAAAATTGCCTTAGAAAATTGAATTATGAAAAGTTCAGGAGTCTAACTCAGGAAAAGAAATATCCACTTGTTACTAAGTTTGATTTGAGTAAATTTTTCTCGACTTATAGCTCATACTTTTCTCAGTCCCCCTCACATACAGAGGATGATTTTCCTGGTTCCAGTTATTCACTGGATTGGAAACAAGTCTCAGCAGCATATAGAGAAGGCAAAGGGTGGACTTGTGAAAAGTGTGATGTGAATTTAAGTCAGCATAGAAACCTGCTACACGCGCACCATATCAATGGAATTAAAGCCGATAATCGCCCGGAAAATCTTAAAGCATTGTGTATTGATTGTCACTCTAAAGAACCAAAGCATGCAATGTACGTGTCGCGGAAAGATCGTCAGTTGATAAATAAGCTCAGAAATAAATCAAAAGAAAATATCCCTGAATCTTGGAGGGAAGTGTTTGAATTGGCGGATCCAGCAGTGCATGGATTGCTGGATTTATGTCAAAGAAAAGGGATGGACATTCCCGAAGTCGGATATGATATATCAGATTCATATTGCGAAGTCATTGATCAGGTTGAACTCGCATGGCCAAGGTCGAAAAAAGCTATTTCAATTGGATGCGAAAATGGAATTGAAAAAATGAAAGGTTTGGGGTGGATAATTCTTGAGGTGGATCAAGCGATTCTGGAGTGGTTTGGATGAATAGGAATGTACTTATATGATCGAACACCAAACAGTCGAATACAAACAGATATGGAAAGATGAGTATCTGGCCAACCTTCATGATGATTGATATAGGAGGTGAAATGGCATTACCAGAGGCTTTTCAGCGTGACAGGTGGACAGAAAATACAGCGAGGGCAGTGCTTGAGGAGAGAATGAATGAGTAATTCAAAGCCCATGATTGAATCATCTTCTGATGGTATGCAACTGCTTTTCCATGATATCGCAGCAATTATCAAGCAAGCGCACCAACATGTGCGGCAGGCTGTCAATCAGGCCATGGTGCGAAGTTACTGGCAGATAGGTCGTCAGATTGTCGAGCATGAGCAACAAGGGCAGCAACGGGCGGCCTATGGCAAGCAACAGTTGCAACTGCTTTCAAAACAACTGACCAGTGAATTTGGCAAAGGCTTTGATGCCAGCAACCTGCGGAATATGCGCCGTTTTTACATGGCATTCCCAATTCAAGAGACAGTGTCTCTCAAATTATCCTGGTCGCATTACAATTGTTTAAGCCGCGTTGAAAATCCCAAAGCAGGAATGTCCGCGCATTGGATCGGAAAATCAGTAAACTCTATTATGAGCGTATTCTATCCAGTCAGAAAAGTGAAGCTGTGGTGAAATACTCCGTCCTCACCGACAGCGAACAACTCTTCGCCGCCAAGTATTTGCCTTATCTCCCGACCGAGGCCGCATTGAAACATGAGCTTGAGCAGGAACGTCTGAAGGTACAGGCGCAGTTGATGCCGGGAGTGGGTGAGAAATGAATATACTGTCACCGGTTTTCCTTACCATGAGACGGTTGGAGATAAATTCGTGATATCCACATTGACGCAGCGA
>CAYSMR010000308.1:0-1642 GCA_964432195.1 uncultured Zetaproteobacteria bacterium
AGGGCGGTGGCTTGGTATAGGGTGCGCAGTCAGGGAGATGCTGATCGCTTGCTGCTCTGTCAGAGATCAGTCTGCTCCGGCAAAAGCATGGTTTAACCATTGCTTATCCATCAGTCGCACAAGTTGCTGATGGGGCGGGCCGTCTATGGCCTGTGCGGAGACAGTGACAGTCTGTGTTTCCTTAAATACGCTGCAGGAGGCGCGCTTTGGCCACAAATGAACAGACGACGGCGTTGCCCAACAGCACGGAAGCGTTGCAGCTGGCCAAATGGGACTCCGCACGGCTGGAGGAGCTGCTGGCCGGCATGCACAATGCCGAGCTGGCCGAGCTACTGCTCTCATGTCGCAATGATGAAGAGCGTCTGGCCATTGTGCCGCATATTCCCGACGAGTTGCTGGGCGATGCGCTGCTCGAGTTGCCCGAAGGGATGCAGGAAGATCTGCTCTCGGTGCTCAAGCCGAGCGAAATCGAGGATGTCGTCGAGCATCTCGACTCCGATGATGCGGCCGACATTTTGCAAGCGATCGAGAAGCATGTAGCTGATGAGGTCATGGAGCGGCTGGAGCCGGTGGAGCGGCGCGAGGTCGCTTCGCTACTGGCCCATGATGAGGAGTCGGCCGGCGGCCTGATGCAGGCCGAGCTGTTCAAGGTGCGCGATGACTGGTCTGTGGACAAGGTGATCCGGGTGCTGCGTCGCTTTGGCCGCGAGATCGAGAATCTGCACTATGTCTATGTCGTCGATGATCATGATCGCCTCGTCGGCGTGCTCTCGTTGCATGCGCTGCTGTTCGCCGAGGCCGATACAATCGTCTCTGAACTGGCCGATGTGTCGGTGCCGCGCGTGCGTCCGGATCAGGATCAGGAAGAGGTGGCGCGCATTTTCGATAAGTATGACATGCTGGCGCTGCCGGTTGTGGACGAGAATGATGTGCTGATCGGCCGGATTACGGCCGATGACGTGATCGACGTGATTCAGGAGGAAGCGACCGAGGATATGTACCGCCTGGCTGCGCTCTCCGATCAGGACGATCTGGCTGAGCCGGTCGCCAAGACAGCGCGCCGGCGTGGCATCTGGCTGGCCGTGAATCTGCTGACGGCGATAGCCGCCTCGTTTGTGATTTCGCAGTTCGAGGCGACGATTTCACAGATTGTCGCGCTGGCCGTGTTGATGCCGATTGTCGCCAGCATGGGCGGCATTGCCGGCACCCAGACGCTGACCGTGATTGTGCGCAGTATCGCACTGGGTCGCGTCACCTTTGACAATGCCCGCCGCGCGCTGGTCAAGGAGGTGATGGTCGGCATGGTGTCGGGCGTCGTATTTGCGCTGACGATGGCTGTGATCGCATCGTTCTGGTTTCCGGATCTGGGTATCAAGCTGGGGCTGATCATCGCCGCGGCGATGTTGATCAATCTGTTCGTGGCTGGGCTGGCTGGCGCCATGATCCCCCTGACGCTGCAGCGGCTGAAGATCGACCCGGCGCTGGCCTCCGGTACGATTCTGACTACAGTGACCGATGTCGTCGGTTTCTTCTCGTTCCTCGGACTGGCGACGCTGTTTCTGATCTGACTGGATATTGAGAGGTGGCCCCGGAAAGTTGGACAGTGCGATAAGTGGATTTCTTGCCTAATCTAGCCGCTGCA
>CAYSMR010000309.1:0-1623 GCA_964432195.1 uncultured Zetaproteobacteria bacterium
TGACGCGAGGAGTCCTCAGCGACATATTCCGCCCCAAGCCGACCCGGCATCGAGAAATCGACCTGAATCGTACCGCACTGCCAAACCCGCCCCAGGCAGTCCTTCAGCGAGAATTCGATCTTCGGCCCGTAAAACGCGCCCTCACCCTTGTTTTCGCCGTACTCGATCCCTTTCGACTGCAACGCCTGATGCAACGCGGCCTCGGCCTTGTCCCACTGCTCATTCGTACCGACCCGATTCTCCGGCCGGTCGGAGAGGAAGATGATCACATCCTCGAAGCCGAAACGCTTGTATACGTCATAAGTCAGATCGATAAATGCGCACACCTCGTCCTGAATCTGATCCTCGGTGCAGAAGATATGGGCATCATCCTGCACGAAATTACGCAATCGCATCAGCCCGTGCAGGGTACCGGACGGCTCGTTGCGGTGACAGGAGCCGAACTCGGCCAGCCGGAGCGGCAGATCGCGATAGGAGTGCAGATTCTGGTTAAAAACCTGAATATGACACGGGCAGTTCATCGGCTTGATCGCGTAATCGCGGTTCTCGGTATTGGTCGTGAACATCTCGTCGCGGAACTTGCCCCAGTGACCGGACTGCTCCCACAGCTTGCGATCGACCAGCTGCGGCGTTTTGATCTCCTGATAACCGTTCTCGCGCATCACCGAGCGGATCTCGTTCTCCACGCTCTGCCAGATGCTCCAGCCCTTCGGGTGCCAGAAGATCATCCCCGGCGCCTCCTCCTGCAGGTGGAACAGATCCAGCGACTTGGCCAGCTTGCGGTGATCGCGCTTCTCGGCCTCCTCGAGCCGGTGCAGATAGGCTTTCAGATCGGCCTTCGACGCCCAGGCCGTGCCGTAGATGCGTTGCAACTGCTCATTGTCGGAGTTGCCCTCCCAGTACGCTCCAGCCACCTTCATCAGCTTGAAATGCTTGAGCATGCCGGTATGCGGCACATGCGGGCCGCGGCAGAGATCGGCCCAGTCACCCTGCCGATAGAGGCTGACGGTCTCGCCGGCCGGAATGCGGGCAATCAGCTTCGCCTTGTAGCTCTCGCCGATCGACTCGAAATAGGCGATCGCCTCGTCGCGATCCCACTCCTCGCGCGTGATCGACAGCTTTTTATTGGCCAGTTCGCGCATCTTCTGCTCGATCTGTTTCAGATCCTCCGGCGTGAACGCGCGCTCGAATGCAAAATCGTAATAGAAGCCGTCCTCGATTACCGGCCCGATCGTCACCTGCGACTTCGGAAACAGCTCCTGCACGGCCATCGCCATCAGATGCGAGGCCGAGTGGCGGATAATCTCCAGCCCCTCGTCGGACTTGTCGGTAATCAGCGAGACCTCGTCGCCGTCGCTGAGCGGATGCGAGACATCCACCTGGCGGCCGTTAACCACTGCAGCGACGGTCGCGCGCGCCAGCCCCGGCCCGATATCGGCGGCCAGATCGTAAGCGGTCGCCCCCTGTTCCAGCGTGCGGCTTGATCCGTCAAGCAGTTGTATCTTCATGGCGTGCGTTCCTCCGAGTCTGCAGGCGCAGCATGCTATGCGCAGCCGCACCATATAAAAAGGCCGGACTGAATCAGTCCGGCCTTGATTATTATAAGCGGTTATACACAACAAA
>CAYSMR010000310.1:0-1617 GCA_964432195.1 uncultured Zetaproteobacteria bacterium
GCATGATCTGTCGCTGGGCGTCAAGGCAGGCGAAATCCTGTGTCTGCTGGGGCGCAACGGGGCCGGCAAGACGACGCTGTTGAAAACCATCATGGGGCTGGTGCGCGCGCGCGGCGGCGAAATCCTGCTGGACTGGGTGCGGCTGAACGATCTGCCGACCCACAAGATCCCGCGCCAGGGGGTTGGCTATATCCCGCAGGGCCGGCGCCTGTTTGCCGAGATGACGGTGGCCGAGAACCTGCAGATCGGGCTGATGACCCGCGGGCAGGGGGCGGGGATGCTGGAACACGTCCTGACCATGTTCCCCCGCCTGCGCGAGCGCATGGACCAGCGTGCCGAAACCCTTTCGGGGGGCGAGCAGCAGATGCTGGCGACCGCGCGCGCGCTGTGCATTGGCCCGAAGCTGCTGTTGCTGGACGAGCCGACCGAAGGGCTGCAACCCTCGATGATAGCAATGATCCGCGCGGCGGTGGTCGAGCTGCGGGCGCAAGGGGTGGCGATCATCCTGGTCGAGCAGCGGGTTGAGGCCGTGCTTGAGGTTGCCGACAGGGTGATATTCATCGAAAACGGCCGCAACGCGCTTGAGGCCACGCCCGATGATCTGCGCGCGGATGAAAGTCTGGTGCACCGGTATGTGGGGGTCTGAGGGCGCGCGAGGCCACGACCCATTTGCGATGGAATGATCTTGCAGGACGCGACCCCCTCGGGGTCAGGATTTCGCCCCGCTCGCGCGCAATTCCCCCAGCACCTCGCGGGCCGCATCCTCGCGCACGGCACCGCGGGCAATGATCCTTTGGGCAACCGCGTCGATCTCATCCCCCTTGGCACCGACGGCGATCGCCACGTTGCGGGCATGCAGCCCCATATGGCCGCGCTGGATGCCTTCGGTTGCCAACGCCCGGAGGGCCGAGAAATTCTGCACCAGCCCCACCGCCGCCGTCACCCGCGCCAGGCGGTCGGCGGTGTCGGCACCCATGATCTTCAGCGCCATCTGCGCGGTTGGATGCGCCCGCGTTGCGCCGCCGACGATACCCATTGCAAGGGGCAGCTCGATGACGCCGGACAGATCGCCGGCCTTGGTTTTTTCCCAGCGTGACAGCGGCCCATAGCCCCCGGTGGCGGCAAAGGCATGGGCCCCGGCCTCAAGCGCGCGGGTGTCGTTGCCGGTTGCCAGCGCCACGGCCGACACGCCGTTCATGATGCCCTTGTTGTGGGTTGCGGCGCGGTAAGGATCGGCTGCGGCAAAGCGGTATGCGGCAATGATGCCATCAACGGTGTCGGCCCCGATCACGCTAGCCGGCCAGATGGTGCGCGCCCGCACAAGGCGCCTGTCGGCAAGGTTCGACAAGATCCGCAGCCCCACGCGCCCGCCTGTCCATTCCTCGACATGGGGGGCGAGTTTTTCGGCCATGGTGTTGACCGCGTTTGCCCCCATGGCGTCGCGCACGTCAACGATCAGGTGCAGCACCACCATGTCGGCGACAAGGCGCACCTCGATATCGACAAACCCGCCGCCAAGCTGCACCAGCATCGGGTCGCATTCGTTGCACAGGCGTTTGATTTCGCCATGTTTCTCGTACAGACGCGCCCGCGCACCGGCCTGGTCGGCAACATCCG
>CAYSMR010000311.1:0-1610 GCA_964432195.1 uncultured Zetaproteobacteria bacterium
CATCTGTTTACCGATCCGCGCAGCCAGATCAAGGGGCTCTGCTCCAATGACAGTCTGCAGGCCGTACTGGCGCATGCGCGCACGCGTTTTGCCGATCCCGATCTGGTGATTCTCGGCGGCGATCTGGCTCAGGATGAGCAGGTCTCGACTTATCAAAGGCTGGCCGGCCTGCTCGCCGACTGGCAGGCGCCGTTCATGGTGACGCCGGGCAATCACGCCAACTACAGCGCGCTGCGGCAGACGCTGATACCGGCGCTGGAGTCGATCTCGAGCTATGTCGAGCATCTGGATCTGGGCGGCTGGCGCGTGATCGCGCTCAATTCGCATGAGCAGGGCAGCATCGGCGGCCTGCTGGCCGAATCCGAGCTGGCGCGGCTGGAGCAGCTGCTGGCCGCCAGTCGCGATTCCCATGTGCTGATCGCGCTGCATCATCATCCGGTGCCGATCGGCAGCAGCTGGCTGGATGCGATCGCGCTGCAGAACCCGGACGCACTATGGGCCGTGATTGATCGCCATCCGCAGGTGCGCGCGGTGATCTGCGGCCATATTCATCAGGCCTTTGATGCGATGCGCGGCAGCGTGCGCGTGCTCGGTTCGCCGTCCACCTGTGTTCAGTTTCAGCCGCGGCAGGATCAGTTCCGGCTGGACGGCGTGTCGCCCGGCTATCGCTGGCTGGAGCTGTTGCCGGACGGCGCGATGCGCACCGGCGTGGAGCGCGTCGACGGTTTTATCCCCGCCGATCTGGAGAATGACGACCCCTATTGAGGCATAGAGGCGCGGATGCCTGAGAATCCGCGCTCAAGTGGAATGAGTGGAGCGGCGATGCTGGAATGGTTTGGCCTGTCTGATCCGCAGCCGCGCTACAGCAGCCACATCACAAAGCCCATGCTCAGCATCGCGGCCGGGGCATTCCACTGGCCCGGAATCAGCGCGCGCGTCGCCGATGCGGCGAGGGCGGCCAGCAGCGTGGCGATCAGCAGCGTCTGCCAGTCGGTGCCGTGATAGACGTGCAGGCTCCAGCAGAGTAGCGCCGTGCTCGCCGAAATCAGCAGCAGATGGCCGGCCAGCGTCTGTTCCGGGTGGGCGGGAAACCCGAGCCGCAGCAGTCCGGGCCGGTGCGCGCCGATCTGGTCGACCCAGTAGGCGGCCGGAAAGGCCAGGCAGAGACAGAGCGCAAGCCCGAAACCGAATTCGGGGATCTGCTGGAACCAGGCGCAGACAATCAGCAGCGCGGCGAGCATATGAATCAGCGGCAGCAGCGGCATGCTCGGGTAGATGCCGAGTTCGGCATTGATGCCGGGCGCGCGCCAGGCTGTGCGCAACTGCTGCCAGAACGGCGCCTTGAGCAGCAGTGACAGCAGAGCCGGCAGAGCCAGCACGGCGATGCCGCTCCACACCCAGCGCGGGTCGATGTAGACCGGCCACATCAGCACCCAGATCGTCAGCAGCGGCGGAATTGCATGCTGGATGGTCGTCGGCGGCGCGCCCCGGCGCAGGATCATGACGGAAAACCAGGTCAGCTGCAGGATGCCGAGGGCGACAAACAGGCTCAGGATCAGATCGCTGGTGGCTATGGAGGCAAACATGGGGGCGAGCCTAGCTGCTCTGCC
>CAYSMR010000312.1:0-1577 GCA_964432195.1 uncultured Zetaproteobacteria bacterium
GGAGATCTTTTCCGATCACGGCCCGGAGATCCCGGGCGGACCTCCGGGCACGCCGGAAGAGGATGGCGACCGCTTTGTCGAGATCTGGAATCTGGTCTTCATGCAGTACAATCGCGACGAGGAGGGCGTGCTGACGTCGCTGCCGCAGCCGAGCGTCGATACCGGCATGGGGCTGGAGCGGGTCGCCGCGGTGCTGCAGGGCATCCACAATAATTACGAGATCGACCTGTTCCGCAATCTGATCGACAAGGCCTGCGATGTGACCGGCGTCGCTTTCGGCGAGGATGCCGCGCGCGATGTCTCGCTGCGCGTGCTGGCCGATCATCTGCGTTCGGTTGCGTTTCTGCTCGCCGACGGCGTGCTGCCGAGCAATGAGGGGCGGGGCTTCGTGCTGCGCCGGATTCTGCGCCGCGCCTGCCGTCACGGGCGGCTGCTGGGCATGCAGGAGGCGTTCATCTACCGGCTGGTCGAGGCGCTGGTCGATGAGATGGGCCACCATTTCCACGAGCTGCAGGAGCATCAGGCCAATATCGAGCAGGTGATCCGGATCGAGGAGGAGCGCTTTATCAAGACGCTTGACAAGGGGCTGAAGCTCGTTGAACAGGCCGTCGTCGAAGCAGGATCGGGCGGCGTGATTCCGGGCAAAACCCTGTTCACGCTCTACGATACCTATGGTTTTCCGACCGATCTGACCGCCGATATCCTGAAAGGGCGCGATATCCGGCTCGATATGGACGGCTTTGACGCCTGCATGGAAGAGCAGCGCGCCCGCGCCCGCGCTGCATGGGGCGGATCGGGCGAGTCGGCGCTGCCGAAGGCGCTGTTCGCGCTGCGCGAGGCACACGGACCGACCGAATTCCTCGGTTATGATACGCTGGACGCTGAGGGGGCCATTACCGGTCTGATCCGCGACGGCGAGGTGGTCGAATCGCTGGGCGAGGACGAAGAGGGGTGGCTGATCGCCAACCAGACGCCGTTTTACGGCGAGTCCGGCGGTCAGGTCGGCGATACCGGCGTGATACGTACGGCCGACGGCGAGTTCGTTGTGAGCGACACCAAAAAGCTGCTCTCCGATCTGTTCGTGCATATCGGGCGCGTCGCGCGCGGCCGGATCGACAGCGGCGGCATTGCGCACCTGTCGGTCGCTGGCCCGCGTCGCGATGCGATCCGTCGCAATCATACGGCGACCCACCTGATGCATGCGGTGCTGCGCGATGTGCTGGGTGACCATGTCAAACAGGCCGGCTCGCTGGTCAATCCGGAGCGGCTGCGTTTCGATTTCAACCATTTCCAGCCGGTCAGCCATGATGAATTGCAGCTCATCGAGGCAGCCGTTAATGCGGCGATCCGTGCCAATGCCGCCGTGGAGACGAAGCTGATGACCCAGGATGAGGCGGTAGCCTCCGGCGCAATGGCGCTGTTTGGCGAGAAGTACGGCGATGAGGTGCGCGTCGTTTCAGCCGCGTTTTCGACTGAATTGTGCGGCGGTACCCATGTCGACCGCACCGGCGATATCGGGCCGTTCCGCATCGTTTCGGAGACCGGCATTGCCGCCGGCATCCGCCGCATCGAGGCGG
>CAYSMR010000313.1:0-1566 GCA_964432195.1 uncultured Zetaproteobacteria bacterium
TCTACTTCGCTTTGATTATCGAATTCATCAAATAA
Source organism: uncultured Zetaproteobacteria bacterium (assembly GCA_964432195.1). Taxonomy (GTDB): domain Bacteria; phylum Pseudomonadota; class Zetaproteobacteria; order Mariprofundales; family Mariprofundaceae; genus Mariprofundus. The sequence continues at coordinate 36 of CAYSMR010000313.1, forward strand.
TGTTAACAGGCCCTAAATCACTATTTCCTTGCAGGCCATGGATGGCCTGCCCAAATCAGGCACATAAGCAGCTGATTTGTAAGCGATGGCAAAACCGCGCTTTTGCCTGAGCAGACTGATTTTTGCCAGGATGGCAATAAATCTGCACATCCCTAGAGCCGAACATCGATCGCTGCGGCTGCGGCCACGGCCTTGCGGCGGGCCGCCTCGACGCTGTCGGCGCGCGCCAGCGTCACGGCCATGCGCCGCTTGCCGCGCACGGCCGGCTTGCCGAAGATGCGTAGCTGCGTATCGGGCGCCGCTAGCGCCTGTTCCAGATTGCCGAAACAGACGCGCTCCGAATCGCCCTCGACGACCAGCGGACAGGATGCGGCCGGGCCATGGCTGACGATATTCGGAATCGGCAGGCCGAGTATCGCGCGCGCATGCAGCGCGAACTCCGACAGATCCTGCGAAACCAGCGTCACCATGCCGGTATCGTGCGGCCGCGGCGACACCTCGCTGAAGATCGCCCGCTCCCCCTGAATAAACAGCTCGACGCCGAATAGCCCGTAGCCGCCAAGCGCCGCGGTGATATCGGCGGCAATCCGCTGCGCGGCCGCCAGCGCCGCCTCGCTCATCGCCTGCGGCTGCCACGATTCGCGGTAATCGCCGTCCACCTGCAGATGGCCGATCGGCTGACAGAAGGCCGTGCCGTCGCGGTGGCGTACGGTCAGCAGCGTGATTTCATAATCAAAATCGACAAAGCCCTCGACAATCACCTTGCCGCGACCGGCCCGCCCCCCGTCCTGCGCATAGGCCCAGGCCGGGGTGATATCACGCTGCTCACGGATCACCGACTGCCCCTTGCCCGACGAACTCATGATCGGCTTGACGACGCAGGGCATGCCGATTGCAGCCACGGCTGCCTCGAACTCCTCAAACGTCGCGGCAAAGCGATAGGGTGAGGTCGGCAGGCCGAGCTCTTCGGCGGCGAGCCTGCGAATCCCCTCGCGGTTCATCGTCAGCTGCGTGGCGCGGGCGGTCGGAATCACATCGAACCCCTCGCCCTCCAGCTCGGCCAGCGTGTCGGTCGCGATCGCCTCGACCTCGGGCACGATCAGATCGGGCCGCTCCGCCTCGATCAGCGCGCGCAGCGCAGCGCCGTCGAACATGTCGATCACATGCGCGCGGTGGGCCACCTGCATCGCCGGCGCTTCGGCATAGCTGTCGACCGCGATCACCTCGACGCCGAGCCGCTGCAACTCGATCGCCACCTCCTTGCCCAGCTCGCCTGCGCCGAGCAACATCACCCGCGTCGCCGCCTGCGTCAGCGGCGTACCGATCGTGATTCCTGTCATGCTTTCTCTCCTCCGGCGCGTTAATCTGCAGCCAGCGCCCGGCGAATGCGCTCGACCCGCTGGCGGTTGACGCCGAAGTCGGAGCTGCCGACGCGCGACGCCGAGCGAATATGAATCAGAGCGGCGGCGCGGTCAAAGCGCAGCTCGACATCATCGACATAGCGGAACAGGGCGCTGGCAAAGGTCACATG
>CAYSMR010000314.1:0-1563 GCA_964432195.1 uncultured Zetaproteobacteria bacterium
GTTGATAAAGCCGGCTGACAATCCAAACAGGGCGAACATCATCAACATCAATGGTCGGGTATCGAGCCATCGGTCCAGAAAAAAACCGATGCCGAGCCCGATCATTGTTGAGGCGACAATCTCAGTGTCGACGCGCAGTCCCCACTGATAGCCGCGCTGATGCTCTGTTCCGGCCATTCGGATCAACCTGTTCAGCGTTTTTTGGTATGGTCAGTATATATGAAAGCGGCGTAAACAGCAATCACCGCAAGACCGGATCAGCGGTCTGTATCGCTCTTCAGCGCCGCACAGTGCTCCCGCAGCCATGTGATGGCCGAGGCGAAGTCTTCAAAGGCCCCCTCCAGCTGCGCGGCATAGGCCTGCTTGATAATGTTGCCCAGCTCCGGCCCCGGCGACAGGCCGAGCTTCAGCAGCATTTTACCGCTTACAATCGCTGCCGGCGCGGCGCGGTGGTGCCCCTGCTCGCGCGCCTGCTGCAGCCACGCCATGGCCGGCCGCGACGGCGGAGCAGGAGCCCGGCCGGATGCATCGGCCTCAACCAGCATCTCCCACAACTCGATATTAGCCGGTTGCAGCCGGTGAGCCAGCCGGCGCACGGCCCGTGCGGTCGGCGCTCCGTGCAAGTGGGTAATATGATCCAGCACCAGTGGCCGGACATAATCGGCCAGCCGCGCCGGCGCTCCGATGCATTGCAGAAAGCATTCGGTCGGCGCGATACCCGCCTCGCTATGCCCCGGCGATAAGACAGCACCGTCACGGGCGGTCTGCGTGCAGGCCGGTTTGCCGAAATCGTGGCACAGCGCAGCGAACAGCAATGCTTCAGTGGCGGCCGTATCGAGCCCATTGCGCCTGGCGAGGCGCGCAGCCTGATCGCACACCTGCAACGTATGCGTCCAGACATCGCCTTCCGGATGCCAGCGCGGCGACTGCGGACAGTCGATCATCGCCTGCAGTTCGGGATAGAGCTCAATCCAGCCGCTCTCTTGCAGTAGCTTCAAGCCATAGGAGGGATAGCCGGCATGGCTCCATTTTCGCCACTCCATCCAGATGCGCTCCGTCGACAGCTGCGCTGCGTCAGCCAGCATACTGCGACACAGCCGTGCTGTCTCCGGATCCAGCGTCAGACGGAAGCGGGCGGCGAACTGCATCCCCCTCAGCGGCCGCAGCGGGTCTTCAGAAAATGCATCACTTACATGTCTTAATGTACTGTTTTGCAAGTCTTTTATACCGCCATGAAAATCCATTACTGAACGGTCCAGCGGATCCAGCATCATTGCGTTGATCGTGAAATCGCGGCGCCGGCTGGCCGCTTCCGGCGACAGCGCAGGGTCGATCGCAATATCGAACCCCTGGTGTCCCGACCCGGATTTGGACTCCGATCGGGGCAGCGCGATATCGATCTCCAGTCCGTCTATCCAGAGCTTGAGTACGCCGAACTTCCGGCCTACCAGTTCGGTACGCCCGAGCCTGGTCAGCGCGCTCCTGAGCTGCTCCGGCGGGAGCCGGTAAGCCTCGATATCAAAATCTTTCGGCTTGATTCCAAGCATCAGGTCGCGCACGCAA
>CAYSMR010000315.1:0-1543 GCA_964432195.1 uncultured Zetaproteobacteria bacterium
AGTGTCAACAGGCTGCGCTAATTGCTATGCAGAGAAAATGGCTAAACGCCTAACTGCAATAGGCGTTGAAACATATAAAGGCACTATTGATGACGCAGGGAATTGGACTGGCAAAATCAATCTCGCCAGCGATCAGGTGATCATGCGGCCGCTGCAATGGAAGACCCCTAAAAAAATATTTGTTAATTCAATGAGCGATTTATTTCACCCAAATGTCCCAGTTGAAATGATTGATCTGGTGTTTAAAATTATACGAGCATGCCCACAACACACTTTCCAAGTGCTGACAAAGCGGCCTGAACGCGCTTTTAAATTGATCCGTCCTTATAAACCCAGACTCAATAACCTTTGGCTAGGTGTATCAATTGAAAATAATAGTACGTGTAATGAGCGTATGAAACCGCTAATTGTTGATGACAACGCCAATAAAACTTTCGTGTCATTTGAGCCGCTTCTTGGATTAATTAATTTACATATTGCAGGCTTTCGCGCTTGGTTTGATTGGGCGATCATCGGTGCTGAAAGTGGGCCAAAGCACAGGCCATGTGACCATGCTTGGATCCGCCATTTGATTGCCCAATGTGATGATTGGGGAATCCCTGTCTTTGTTAAGCAAATTGACGCGAAAAAGACAAAGTTTGAGGATTGGCCAGCTGACTTACAGCGACGTGAATTTCCACATTTCAATACGCTGCCGACCGCTAAATCTATAACAGAATTCTTGGCAATGATCCGGGCAGCCAAAAACTAGATTGGGCTCAAAAATGAATTGCATCACACTTAAAAACCCGAAGGCGTCGCACATCGTCGTTGGCCGCGCCGATGAACTGTGGATGAACTGGTCAACGAAATATAAAGGGCCGCTATTGATCCATGTGGGACTTGGTTTTAATGAGCGGCTGCAAGTGTATGGCGATGCAACCGAAGATGTCCAAGGTGCGATCATTGGCTTTGTAAAGCTGCTTGGTATGGGCAAACGTAACCATGGGCTAACGCAGTGGCGATTGGCATTTCCGATGGTGTTTGAGACGCCAATTGTGTGCAGAGGAAACATCAAACTATTTGAAGTAGATGATGAGCTGGTTATCAAGGCAATCAACGCGGCAACTAAACCAATTAAAGCTGAGCCAACCCCAACGCCAGAGCAAGTGTATCCACCGAAATGGAATCGGCTGCAAGGATTTACAGGTGATTAAAAAAGACGCCATTAATGTTAATCGTCCCAAGCTTTTGACGCTGGATCCGTCGAGCCAGTGCACGGGGTATGCGAAAGGCTTTGCATCCCATGACGTTATGTAAAAAATCAAATAACACTGACACCAGACAAGCGACGCTTGGGCTGGCTTTTTCTTTGCGCACATTTAAGGAGATTCAATGAATTATTTAATACCAGCACTTAAATATATTTTACTGACAATTAAGCACAAATGGTTTGTTTTTGTGGCAGGTGTCAAACTTGGCGTGCCGATTTATCAGCTCATTGTGCATGATGCGTCTAAATTTAATTTAAATAAAGAAACGATCCATTATGGCAGGCAGTTCT
>CAYSMR010000316.1:0-1534 GCA_964432195.1 uncultured Zetaproteobacteria bacterium
TCTCCCAGCAAATTGTCGTTGATTCACTGACGACGAATCCGGCGGGCCGGGCTGACCGTGTAGTATTCATCCGGATCGAGCAGATCAACGTAGTTGCCTTGTTTGACATCGTCGATCGGAAGCGTTTTCCCGGTCAGAAACTCGTACAGATACCACAGCCTTCTCGCGTATTTGCCGGTTGGCTTGGAGCGGACATACTCGAGAACATCCTCCTCTGCGACTTTCTGAAACAGGCTGTCGAGTATCGCGAGATTCGTGCCATCATACTTGAGCGCGAATTCAAGATGATCGCCCAGCGTATCTCCCGGCCAGTATTTGGGCGGATACACTTCCTCGACGATCCCGCCGCTTGCGTCGAGCCGGTGGATTCCACGAGTCGCTACCAGGGATCTGTGCCAATTCGGAATCACATCGAGATGATATCGCTCGATAAGCGCCGCATATCCTGCGGGTCTCTCAGCCAACCTGCCCCCAATGTTTTCAGCCATCGCCTTCTCCGGAAGAATCATTACAACATGAGAATTATAATTACATCTTGGAGAAATCCAAGAAAAATGATTACACAAAGCCGAGTTTCACCATTCCCTGTTATCGGAGAAAAATGGTTACAGCGACAGAAATACAGTTATAAAACGCGTCTGTTCGAGTCATTTCATTACACTAGATTCGTTTCGGTTCTTTCCGGCGGCTTCCGCGCTTATCGCTCTAACCTTCTGCCCTCCAATAATTCTTCTCCGCCTGCGACAGCCTCCAAGATTGTCCTTTCTCGCTACACGGCGCAAACTTCTCCTACAAACGGGTCCGCCACATCACGCATGCCTCCACTCCATCGGCAGCTGCAAAAAGATCATGCTGCACTAGATCTTCTCCTTGCAACTTCCTCTGCCTTGGTCGGCCGACCACGCCGACGGACTGCCTGCTGCCCTATCTCTGGCACAGGCTTTTGTTGCTGCGGCTTTGCCTTCGCCTTCCGTGCGGCTACGGCCTTGGCAGAACGCTCTGCGAATACCGGATCAATCGTAACTGGTTCCTCCCGCTGCTCCAGCCATGCCTCAACCGTTTTACGCCGCCATCGCAGATTCTTGCGGCCGATGCGGATAGCGGGCGGCAGGTCGCCACGTCTTTTCGCCGCCGCCATGGCCGTCTTTTTCAGCTTCAAAAGTTCGCCCAGCTCCTCATAGGTCAGCAATTCGTCTGTTTGCATGCCCTCAAGTGTGGCACCCTCCAAAAACTCTGACACAAAACCCTCCGACCCATCTCGCAGGTTTTGCTCCTTCAGCATCGATTCCAGGCGCGACCAATCGATGGTGCCAGCCCACCTCAATTCATGCTCCAATTTGCTCCATTTTTGCTCCACTCAGAAGCGAATTTACGCGGAAAAAGGCGCACTTGCGCGCACAAAAACGAGCATGGAAAATCCTGTAACATATTGTTTATATTGGGATTTTCAAAGCTTTTGCTGGATTGCGGAATTTCCCTTATCAGGACTCATAACCCGAAGGTCGTCGGTTCAAATCCGGCCCCCGCAACCAAA
>CAYSMR010000317.1:0-1529 GCA_964432195.1 uncultured Zetaproteobacteria bacterium
TGAATACCTGGCAGCCAGCCGCTTCGGCATCTTTGACAGCCTGCACCGTTGCTTCAGGAGTGCGGTGAGCTGAACGCACCAGAGTTTTATAGGCCACACCAAATTCATCCAGCACAACCTCGGTTTTCCGCATCACGGGCAAATCGCTTTTGCTCCCCGTCAATATCAATACTTTAATCGCTTCCATTATTAACCCCGTTTTTCACCACAGAGAGCGCAGAGGAAATAGTGATAAACCTCTGCGCTCCTTGTCTCATCTTCGATTAATAGTTGTTTTCTTCCCGGGTGACGGCACGGTAGCCAATATCCTTACGATAAAAACCACCCGGCCAGTCCAGTTTTTCCAAGGCTTCATAAACTGTACGTTGAGCCTCTTTTACGCTGGCAGCAACCGCGGTTACACCCAGCACGCGACCACCACTGTTAACAATAACGCCGTCTTTTGCTGATGTTCCGGCATGGAATATGGTCGTACCTGCAGCCTCCACGGCATCCAGTCCACCGATTGTCTGTCCTTTTTCAAAGCTGGCCGGATAACCGTCAGAAGAAACCACTACGCACAGCGCCGAACCGGCCTCCCATTCCAGTTCAATGCCTTCCAGTCGTTTTTCCGCAGCAGCCAGCAGCACTTCGCCAAGATCGGATTTCAAACGGGTCATCAACGGCTGGCATTCCGGATCACCGAAGCGCACATTAAATTCCAGTGTTTTCGGGCCATCTTTTGTCAGCATCACGCCGGCATACAGGGTGCCGATAAATTCCGCGCCACGGTTTTTCAGTGCCGCAATAATCGGGCGGGCAATGGTTTCCAGCACTTCAGACGCCACCGCATCAGTGACGCATGGGGCAGGAGAATAGGCGCCCATGCCGCCGGTGTTCGGCCCTTTGTCGCCATCCAGCAACGCCTTGTGATCCTGTGAGGATGCCATAGGAAGAATAGTGTCGCCGGAAACGATAAACAGGCAACTGGCCTCCTCACCGCTCAGATACTCCTCAATCACCACCTGTGAGCCGGCTTCACCAAAGCTGTTGCCGGAGAGCATATTACGGGCAGCTTCAACAGCTTCTTCCACATCCTGCGCCACAATTACGCCCTTGCCGGCGGCCAGCCCCGATGCCTTAATGACAATCGGCGCGCCCCAGGAACGGATCGTTTGTTCAGCCTCATCGACATCAACATGCACCTCAAAACGCGCCGTCGGCACGCCCGCCTCAAGCATCAGACGCTTGGAAAAGGATTTGCTGCCCTCAAGACCGGCAGCCGCCTTGTCCGGCCCGAACACCGCAAAGCCTTCCTCACGCAGTCTGTTCCCAAGCCCTGCCACCAGCGGCACTTCCGGCCCGACCACAACCAGCTCCGGTTGCTCAACCGCCACCAGCGCCATCAAAGCGTCGACATCTTCAGCCCCGACCGGCACGCAACGCGCCTCGGCGGCAATACCCGGATTCCCCGGTGCGCAAACCACTTCGCTGACTGACGCCGAGCGTTTCAGTTTCCAGCATAATGCATGCTCGCGACCACCGCCGCC
>CAYSMR010000318.1:0-1525 GCA_964432195.1 uncultured Zetaproteobacteria bacterium
ACATAACCGATATAGTCGCGAACCACATACACGGTATCCACCGCAGCAACATAGAACATCATCAACGCCGTCAACGTGCTGGCGACGACGCCAATCACGACGGCCCAGCGGAACTGCCACAGACCGAACTCGAATATATTCTCAACCGTAAAATCGAATTTTTTCTTCTTCACATACTCTCCCGTTCCATCCGCGTTATCCGCCTCCTGCATGCGTCAGGAACCAGCAACTTTGCAAGAGTCATGCCAGATGGGAATCCGGGTATATCGGCGAACGGCAACGCGCTCTTTAACCATAAAGACCCTATTCAAATCATGGACTGATGTGGAAAAACGCCCGCTTATGACGCACTGCCCTCCGGTGCGGACAATCCCTGTCCAGCCAGCAGGGCGCGCATCCGCGTACAGATCGCAGCCGCCTGCTCCGGCGCATAGGGGCGCGCCGGCAGTCGTCCCCAGACCGGATCCGGCCAGGCCGGATCACTGCGATAGCGTACAATATGGTGGACATGCAACTGTGGCACGATATTGCCGAGCGCGGCGATATTGATCTTATCGGCCCGGAACGCATGCTCGATCGCGGCCGCCAGCAGCGAGGACTCGCGTATCAGCTGCTGCTGATCGGCCGCATCGAGCTGATGAATCTCCCTGATCGCATCGCGCTGCGGCACGAGCAGAAACCACGGATAATTTGCATCATTGAGCAGCAATAGCGCGCAGAGCGGGAAGCGCCCGATGACGATACAGTCCCGGCGCAGGCGCTCGTGCAATATCATCGGCACTGCTTCACATGCCGGGCCAGAAAACGGTCCAGCTGGTTGGCGAAACGCTGGCGGTCGGCGGCGCTGAATGCGGCAGGGCCGCCGGTCTGCACGCCGCCGCCGCGCAGCTGATCCATAAAATTGCGCATGCTCAGCGCGCCGCGGATATTCTCGCTCGTATACATCTCGCCGCGCGGACTCAATGCGAATGCCCCCTTCTCAACCATGCCGGCAGCCAGCGGGATATCGGCCGTGATCGCCAGATCCCCCACTGCGGCATGTTCGACGATATAGGCATCGGCCACATCGGCGCCGGCCGCCACCTCGATCGCATCAATCAACCTGGAGCGCGGGTACTGAATGCGACTGTTGGCAACCAGCGTCAGTCGTACCTGCAACCGCTCGCCGGCCCGAAAGAGCATCTCCCGCACCGGCCGCGGACAGGCATCGGCGTCAATCCAGATGCGCATGCGCACCATTCAGCGTCCAGTTGGCCCGCAGCAGATCGGCCGGCCGACCGATATCGAACCAGTAGCCGTGGTGCAGCAGCCCCGCGCAGCGCCCGGCCGTAATCACCTCGCGGATCGAGCGGGCCAGCGAAAAGGGCTCGCCAGCCGGATAATGATCGAACAGAGCCGCATCCCAGACCGATACGCCGGCAAAGGTGTAGCGATCATAACCCTTCATCGACACCTGTTGTCCGTGCAGCGTAAAATCGCCATTGCAGTGATGAGCCGGATTATCGACCAGCGCGATGCTGCAACC
>CAYSMR010000319.1:0-1514 GCA_964432195.1 uncultured Zetaproteobacteria bacterium
CACTTAGAAAAATCAACGTTTGTTCAATTTTACAGAAGAGAAGTTGCGTTGCCTTCTGTCCGGCTCCATTGCCGTACACTCATCGTTTATTAATCAGCGCTCCGGCAAAGAAGAAAAGGTAGGACACATCTTTCGTATCCTTGGTCGTAAGCAGCATGATCTGAAACAGGCGGTGGCCGGTGATATGATTGCCATTCCACGCGTTGCGGATATGCATGCCGGAGATGTCATCACGGATGCTTCAACCGCCATATCACTGGATGAAATGCACTTTCCCATGCCGATGGTCTCGCTGGCCATTCATCCAAAAACACAGCGGGATGAACAGAAAATCGGCCAGGCCCTGCATGAACTGGAAAATGATGATCGCACTTTTCACGTCCATACTGATGCCCAGACCAAAGACCTGATTATCAGCGGCATGTCCGATCTTCATCTGCAGCTGATGCTTAAGAAGCTTAAACGCAGATATAAAGTCGAAGTTGATGTTTCCGCTCCGCAGGTTCCGTATATGGAGACCATCACCAAGAGTATTGAACACGTTGAATTTACACATAAAAAACAATCCGGAGGTGCCGGTCAGTATGGCCGTGTTGTGATCAATCTCGAACCTGTCGAACGTGGAAAAGGATATGAGTTTATTGATAAAATTCACGCCGGGGTTATTGATGGCGTTTTTCGCCCGGCTGTTGATAAAGGTGTTCAGGCTCAGATGGCAGAGGGAGTGCTGGCAGGATTCCCTGTTACTGATGTGCGGGTTACACTCGTTGATGGTAAAACTCATTCCGTAGATTCAAAGGAAATCGCTTTTCATATAGCCGGACGCAAGGTCTTTAAGAATGCCTTTCTTCAATGCCACCCGGTACTGATGGAACCCATTGTTAAAATTGAGATAACCATTCCGCAAAACTATATTGGTGACATCATGGGTGACCTCAACTCCCGTCGCGGACGTATTCTGGCAACTGATGTGAAGGGGAACTCGGCTATTGTTCAGGCACTGGTGCCGATTGCCGAGATTCAGTCTTACCAGGCCCAGCTCAAGGCAATGGCCAGTGGCGAAGGAAGCTACACCATTGAATTTGACCGTTATGACATTGTGCCGGCAGCCATTCAGAAGCGGATTCTGGACAGCAAAAAACCAGCAATCTAGAGCGTATTAAGAAATGTCCATTTTCGACCCAGACTGTATGAAAACGCTGATCAGCGTTTTCATACAGTCTGGGCCATTAACTCAAAAAGTCTCATATGCACTGGACTAAGACCACTTCTTGACACGGTATCGCTCCATTCTAACATGGCCGCCCTTGCCGAAGTGGTGGAATTGGTAGACACGCTACCTTGAGGGGGTAGTGGAGCAATCCGTGCTGGTTCGAGTCCAGTCTTCGGTACCAACAAGAAAGGGCGAAATGACTCAATGTCATTTCGCCCTTTCACGTTAGGCCTGTAACTATGGCTGATAAACAACCCCGCAGCAAGCTGCGGGGAATTGAACCCCAAGGGATCAAATACGC
>CAYSMR010000320.1:0-1506 GCA_964432195.1 uncultured Zetaproteobacteria bacterium
GAAACTGGAGCAGGTGTTGCCAGAGGGGCTTTTGGTCAATCGTGTCTGGTTGTATGACAAAGGCTTTACTCGCTCTGCGGTTGACTACTATCTGCGTTCAGGTGATCTGGTTGCGGTGACGCGCGGGGTATATCGGCGCCAAGGGCCGCCCCTGAAGTGGCAGCATGTGGCATACTCGCTTCAAGTTCTGGGATATGGTCTGCATGTGGGTGGACGAACAGCGCTGGAGCTCCAGGGCCTTGCGCACGATCTGCCGGCGCATGGCATGACAACAATATGGTTGTATGGAGCAGGCCGGCTTCCGGTCTGGGTCAACAAGGTGGGTTCCGGCTACCGCTTTGTGCAAGGCAGGTCTTCCATGTTCGCACACTGGCCCGATGATGCACTGACGACACTCCCTTTTGGCCACTGGGACTGGCCCTTGCGATGTGCAAAGCCGGAGCTTGCCCTGTTGGAAGTCCTGGCAAACGTCAAAACTTCTGCTGACTTCGAAGCCGTCGATCATCTTTTTGAATCGGCTTCAACACTTCGTCCACGCCTCGTGTCGCGCCTGCTGATGGCTTGCAGGCATGTGAAGGTGAAGCGTCTGTTCCTGTGGTTTTCCGAACGCCATGACCATGCATGGTTCCACAAGCTTGATATCGGAAATCTCGACCTGGGCTCGGGCAAACGGCAAATCATCCGGAACGGAGCCCTTGTAGGACGCTATCAAATCACCGTTCCACGGGAGATGGCAGATGGATCGCGATAGCCTGTTTTACCGCCAAGTGGCATTACTCGTTCGGGTGCTGCCCTGGGTGGCCACAGAGAAGTGCTTCGCGCTCAAGGGAGGAACGGCGATCAACTTGTTTGTGCGCGATATGCCGCGATTGTCGGTGGATATCGATCTCGCCTACCTACCCATCGAACCGCGCGAGGCATCGTTGCAGCACATCAGCGCAGCGCTGCTTCGGCTTGCGGCCTTGCTACGGCGGAGGGTTCCGGGCTGTGAAGTGATGCCAGTGCCGATGAAAAATTCAGATGCTGTATGCAGGCTTCTGATCCGCCAGGCCGGCGTGGCGGTAAAGGTGGAGGTGACGCCTGTGCTGCGGGGAGCCGTGTATCCGCCGGAATTGCGAGGGGTTCAACCCGCGGTGGAGGACGAGTTCGGATATGCCGAAATGCAGCTGGTGTCCTGGGCCGATTTATATGGTGGAAAAATCTGTGCTGCCCTGGATCGTCAACACCCCCGAGACCTGTTTGATATCAAACTGCTATTGGAGAACGAAGGCATCAGCAGGGATGTGTTCCATGCTTTCTTGGTCTATTTGATCAGTCATCATCGTCCGATCTCCGAATTGCTGGCTCCACACGAGAAAGATATCACCGAGGTTTATGAACAACATTTTGCCGGCATGACGCGCGAGCCGGTGACGGTTGAAGCGTTGATTGCCGCACGGCGTGCGCTGACCGATGAATTGAAACGACAATTTACCGATTCCGACAAGGAGTTTCTGCTTTCGATCA